>DAOURL010000237.1 GCA_030625165.1 Methanosarcinales archaeon
GGATATTCGCTGACTTTTGCAGCCCCTCCAATCGAATTTGCAGAATGTAAGTGTTTCCGAAAAGACTGTGATTGACCACTCCTCAAAACCAGAACAGAAACCTGCCGCTGACCAGAACCGTCTACGAGATACCGGAAGCAAGAACGATCATCGGCACGTCTGCCCCCGCCCTTACCTGCCGCCGACCGTCTCTATCTTGTACGTGACATCAAGCCCATTCAGCGTCAACTGGACTCGATCCCCGATCTGTAGAATGTCATCGATACTTGCATTTGCGCCCCAGTCATAGACATAGTCATGGGCGCCCTGCATTGCTCGAAATCCCATAGCGGTTAGTCGCTTGTTCACTTCAGAGGGTTTGCCACCCTCGCTGTGAAACCATATAACGAGATAACTTTTCATTGTACGTCACCTTCTATTACCCCATCAACCGGACTTGTTATTATGTCTTTGGTTGTTCCGGCGGAAGTCCGATCGCATTGATGTGATCGATCAACTCGCTGAATGCAGAGATCTCAAACTGTATAACCTCTTCTTTCGTCATGCTGATGCTCATCTCGCCGTCAACGGTCAGCCGATCCGGACCCCTGCGCACAAGTCGGTCCACGCCATCGCGGGAGAGCACCTCCTTAAGTTCGGTATCGTGCACGAACGCCCTGCCCGGTATGAAGACCGTCTCCTTAACCGTGCTCAAGTCAAGTGCCTTTATGTCATCGATCGTTATCAGGCAGCCGATATCCTTGTTGACATCGACCACGTTCACATAATCGTTCTTAAACTGCAAGACTTTCTCGAGGCGCTGCTTTGCGCTGCTGCTCGTAAGAACGGTCGCCTCCTTCACGATTCCTGGCAGTTGTGAGAGCGCATCCGTATCGTTCCTGATCGCAAACGGCGACCCAATGAGCGGATCCTCAAGCGGCGTTCCCGCAACCCTGAACGAGTGGTCGTCTGCTGCCTTACGCACGATCGCTAAGAACTCAACGATTGTGTGCGTCGGCACATCCATGATCGGCGCATTTCCAAGAATCAAGCCCTGATGCACGCTATTTGCAAATCTCATCAGGAGAACGCCGGTAACACCCATCTCTTCGAGATCGGAGAGCGTCTTTTCAAGTTCGTCCCCGTCATTTACTCCCGGGATGAGAACGATCGCTGCATAGACGGTGCAGCATTCGGCAAACCGACGCAGCATAGAGAGCGATGCTTCAGGGGTCTTATCACCCATGTATTTCTTTCGAAGCGCAGGATCTGTAGAGAAAACCGTGAATGACACCTCATCGACGCCCCGATCTATGAAATAATCCGCTTCGTCTGGCTGATCGAATCCCTTTCCGCTCGTGTACCCGAGATTGATCGGAACGCCATAAAAGGATAGTGCATCGACCAGTTCATAGAGGTCAGGGTAGCAACTGAGATCGCCACCGCCGCTGATCGTGATTCTGTCGACCTCCTGATCTGCAAACTGCATCGACCGGTTCACTTCGCTTATAACGAGTCGGAACGGCTTAAATCCCGCGTAGGCTTCTCTCACGGCATTTGTGCAGTATTCGCATCCTTTCTGGAATGGAAAACAGTTTTTACAGCCGAACGGCTCGATCTCTCCGACTCCCTTGAAGTAACAGTACCTGCAGAAGCCCATGCAGTCGTGCCCGGGTCTTCCTCCGATGTCAGCGAGTATCTCCATATTTAATCACATTCGTTGCCTGTATGTTACCTTGCCACTATGCGGACAAAGTACTTAATGATCGTGATCGCTATTCCGCTGCACATACCGGACTTTCCGAACTGCTCAACCGCGCAACGATTCGTTCGGAATG
>DAOURL010000134.1 GCA_030625165.1 Methanosarcinales archaeon
GAAATCCGAATTCACGGTCGCGGCGGGCAGGGCTCGGTCACTGCTGCCGAACTGCTTGCGATAGCGGCTTTCGAGGACGGTATGTACAGCCAGGCATTCCCGTCATTCGGCGTGGAGCGGAGGGGTGCGCCTGTGATGGCGTTCGTCCGCCTCTCCGATAAAAAAATCAGACTGCGCAGTCAGGTCTACGATCCGGATTATGTGATCGTGCAGGACGCAACGCTCATTGAAGCGGTCGATGTTGCCCGCGGACTGAAGGCAGATGGCATGATCATCGTCAATACCGAGCATAACCCGGAGGACCTCCACCTCGAGACAGAAGCCGCGGTCAGGACGATCGATGCAACCAGGATAGCGCTTGATATCATCGGAAAGCCAATCATGAATACCGTGATGCTCGGCGCATTTGCAGGCGCAAGTGGAGAGATTACCGCAGAGTCGATTAAGAATGCGGTACGTGACAGGTTTCCGGGAAAGGTCGGAGAGAAGAACGCAGACGCTGTACAGAGCGCGTACGACCGGGTGGTGGGATCATGATTCCACACGCACCGATCGGAGAGCCGGAATCCAGTCTTGCAAACAAGACCGGTAGCTGGCGGATTTTTATACCGGTATTCGATGCGGAACTCTGCAACGGATGCGGCACCTGCGAGACATTCTGTCCCGAAGGCGTGGTGCACAAGAGAGCCGATTCGGACACCTTCATCGCTGATTACAATTACTGTAAGGGCTGCGGAATATGCGCTTACGAATGCCCGAAGGATGCCATAGAGATGATTCTGGAGGAGAAATGACTGGAAAACTGAAGAGCGGAAGGCAGGTCGTCGAGGGATCGTACGCAGTTGCCCATGCGGCTGCGATATGCAGACCTGATGTGATATCCGCATACCCGATCACGCCGCAGACCCATATCGTAGAAGACCTGTCGCAGTTCGTTGCCGATGGCGCAATCGATTCCAAATACATCAATGTCGAGAGCGAGTTCTCAGCACTCTCCGCACTCGTCGGAGCGAGCGCAGTAGGTGCAAGAACGTATTCGGCAACCACGTCGCAGGGGCTTGCGCTGATGCACGAGGTGGTCTTTAATATGGCTGGCATGAGGCTTCCAGCCGTGATGACGATTGTGAACCGGTCGATGTCGGCGCCGATCAACATCTGGAACGACCATCAGGACAGCATTGCAGAGCGGGATTCTGGCTGGATCCAGTTGTATGTCGAGGATGTGCAGGAACTCGTGGATACGACCGTGCAGGCGTACCTGATCGCAGAGGACCCTGAGGTCTCGCTTCCGGTCATGGTCTGCATGGACGGATTCATACTCTCGCACGTATTCGAACCCGTAGACCTCCTCGACCAAAAAGCCGTGGATGAGTTTCTCCCACCGTTTAAGCCGTTGCGCACTCTCGACCCGGAGGATCCGAAATCGTTTGGCATGTTCGTGGACCCTGAGTACTACATGGATTTCCGGCATCTTGTTGAGCAGGCGATGGATCGGTCGAGATCGAAGATACATGCCGCGGCAAAGAGTTTTGAATCGGCTTTTGGCAGATATTACGGAGACCTGATCGATACGTATCATACCGACGACGCAGAGATCATCCTCGTGGCGATGGGATCATTAGTCGGGACGCTCCGTGATGTGGTCGATGACCTGCGCAGCAAGGGCGTCCCTGTCGGACTCTTAAAGGTCCGTGCGTTCAGACCGTTTCCTGCTGATGAGATTGCTGAGGCGATCGCAGGCGCAAAGGTTGTCTGCGTGCTTGACAAGAATATCTCGCTTGGCACAGGAGAGGGTGCGGTATGCACCGAGATCAAGGCGTCTCTCTACAACAGTGACGTCCGCATTCCTGTGATCGGATTCGTGATCGGGCTTGGCGGGCGCGATATTCCGGTCGGCACGGTTCAGCGGATCGTTAGCAAGGCAGAGGACGTCATCAAGCACGGGATCAAGGTCGAGAACGAGTTTGTAGATCTGAAGCACTCGCTTGTTTCGTAGGACGAGATCTCCTTATTGGTGGGATCGAATACACCCGGATTTAATCGAGCAACCCCCTTGATGAATCGTGCGCCAAACAGATAACTCCCGATCTATGTTAATCTGCGTTAATGGCTGCGCCGCTGCTGCCTTCGGCGCTGCTTCGCAGATCGCAGACAGTGGCTGATAAAGGTTGAACCGTAATTCATTTAACATGCACCCTCTAAAGCATTCTCTCTACAGTCTTCTGCGCTTTCTGCGGTTAAATCTCCTATTTAGTCTCAGCAAGTCCAGGATCTGGTCAAAATTATGATTGAAACTCTATCAACACCTGGGTAACTTTACAACTCCCGCGCACAGATGTATTTTTATATGAAAACATACAAGGAATTGAACACGTTAAGAATTGGGTGCAGTTTAATATGACATACAAGCTCGGGATTTCCAGACTGGACGAATTGATCGGGGATATAAAGAGCGGTACAAATATCATGATGATCGGACCTCCCATTAGCGGGAAGGACGATATCACAAATATCATCGCATACCAGGGGTTGCTCGATGCCAATGCTGCCGTGATCGTTTCAACGCGCGAGCCAGGAAACAACGTGCTCGAGTGGTTCGAACGCTACAATCTGGACGTTCCGATGGATCGTATCGGGATTGTGGACTGCGTCACGCGTACTCTTGGATTTGGCGCACCCGATACCGATAACATCAAGATGGCGTCAAGTCCGGTCGATCTCACAGGCATCGGTGTCAAGATCAGCCAGTTCTTTGAGCACTTCTGGATGGAGATGCATCTGCGGGAGACAAGATTGTGCATCAATTCCTTGTCAACGATCCTGATGTATTCCAACCTCCAGACTGTGTTTCGGTTTCTGCATGTCTTCACAGGTCGCATAAAGGCAGCAAATGCGCTCGGCATATACGTAATCGAAGAGGGGATGCATGATGAGAGGACCATCGTGACGCTGAAACAGTTGTTCGATGGCATGATCGAGATCAGGGAGGGTGAGGAGGGTTATCAGATGCGGGCTGTCGGGTTTACGCCAAAACCAACGCCGTGGTTTGACTATGAGATCGATGGCGCGAATATCGTGCTGCGGGGTTAGCATACATGATGGAGACCGGAATACCGAAACTGGACGATTACCTGCATGGTGGGGTCCCTATGGGGAAAACGCTTGTGTATTATGCATATCCAGGAGTTGAGGGCACCGTATTCGGGATGCAAAGCCTGTGTCATGCCATGTCGAACGGGGTGAGCGGCGTTTATGTCGCATCGAGTACCGAGCCACACAGGATCAGGGAACAGTTCAACGAGTTCGGATGGGATGCCGAGGAGTACGGGGATCAGTTCGCCATCATCGATGCGTTCTCCGGATTGATCGGCGCGGATTCGCATGAACGGTATGTCGTGGCTGACCCCGAAGATACCAGGAGTCTGACACAGTGCATCAAGAATGCGATGGAGGACCTGCGTGAACCTGGCGTTATCGTATTCGAGTCGCTCTCGACGGTCATGGACCTGTGCGGAGAGTCAGAAACACTCGATGCCATTGAGGAGTGGAACCAGTATGCGATGCTCTATGACCATGCGATGATATACAATTTTACGGCATGGCCATATTCAGATGACACGTTACTATCCATAAAAGAAGATGTTTGCGATTCTACCATTTCTGTTGGCGGGATTGCTGGCGAAGTTATCTTTGGTCAGTATTTTGGAGTATTGAAGGCGAACTGGACCGATGTGATCCGGAAATGCGTATTATTCAAGGTTTTAAAGCCGGGCGGCGTACGTGCGTACATCCCAAAGATTCTGGTCACAGGACCGTTTGACGCGGGCAAATCCACGTTTGTGCATGCGCTCTCGACCAGAGCGGTATCTGTGGATCGGCTCGGCACAACCATAGCGCTCGATCACGGACATGTGGACCACAAAGGATTTGCCGCCGATATCTTCGGAACTCCGGGTCAGGCACGGTTCGATCCGATCATAAAACTGATCAGCGGAGAGGCGATGGGAGTCTTCCTTGTTCTGGACTCGACGAGAGCCGAGGACTTCGCACGCGGCAGGCAGATGCTCGAGATCACCAGATCGTTTGGGCTGCCGGTTGTTATCATTGCAAACAAGCAGGACTGTGATGGCACGCTCACGCTGGAAGATATCAGGGGCAAGCTCGATATGCCTGAGAATATGGTGATCATGCCAGCGGTCGCAACCACTGGCGAGGGGGTCTTTGAGGCGTTCGAGACGTTGATCGATATGGTTATGGAGGTGGGGTAAAATGTCGGCATCATCGACGTCAGAGATGCTTGGGAAAGTACTCGCGGATCTCGGGAAGATTGGCGATGTTGAGGCGAGCGCGGTGGCAACGAGGGACGGTCTTCTCATGAACGCGGATATGCACAACATGGGAGATCCGGAGATGTTTGTTGCGATGTCAGCAACGATGCTCGGTGCAGCAGAGACCGCGGCAACCGAACTCGACAAGGGCATACCGAACCGTGTGATCGTGGAATCCGACGACGGGAAGTTGATATGCATGGGCGCAGGTCCAAAGGCGCTCCTTGTGGTGATGACAGCACCGGAAGCAGGACTTGGACTAGTTCTTGTTGAGATGGCGAAAGCCACAGAGAAGATCGGGAAATTGATATGAATAAAGACGTGAAACCATTGACCATGAAACCGCTCATCAACATCGGGAAAAGTGGGGTTACAGACCAGGTCGTAAGCGAGATCAAGGAGCAGATGAAGGGGAAGAATGAGATCAAGATAAGGATCCTCCGGAATGCTCCGGCAAGCGCAACCGAAACCGCCAGCGAGGTTGCATCGAGAACTGGATTTAATGTCGAGGATGTACGCGGGCGCACCGCTATACTCTCGCGATGATGCAATCATTGCACCGCTTCCTTGTGCAGTACTGTTTTCCATACATAACGATCAGTGCATGAAACTCCTGGTAGAGATGCGTGTCCCGTGGTAGCGAGTCCTCGAAATGTTTTTGCAGCGTCTCGTATCCGCCTGTAACTCCGATGCACTCGCATATCCTTTTTGTGTACGCATCGATCACGAAGATTGGCTTGTGCGCAGCATACAGGATGATGCTGTCAGCGGTCTCGGGTCCGACCCCTTTCAGCAAGAGAAGTTCCCTCCTGAGTTCGGCGACCGGCATTCCAAGGATTCCGGTTATCCCGTTATGATCGAAATACTGCGATAATAACTGCAACCGCTCTGCCTTCTGCCTGTAAAATCCGGTACACCGGATGCACTCTTCGATTGTGCCCTGATCAGCGTCTGCAAGAGCCGCTGGCGTCAGCAGCGACCGATCCTTCAGGTTCGCAATCGCTTGCTCAACACTCTCCCACCGGGTCTGCTGGGTCAGAAGCGCGCCCACGATCACCTCGAACTCGGTTTCCGCGGGCCACCAGTACTGGGGTCCGAATTTTGCGAGCAGGAGGTGGTATAGATCGAGCATCTGGTCCGGCATTCTATCGTTGATTCTGGTGTCAGTATCGGATAAAAATCTTGGCTCTTTGGTAATTCGCGTTGCAAGTGCCCCATAGATGAATTGTACTGGTATACTATTAAGTGCTTAGGGATCACGAATGGCACGAATAAACGAATATCACGAATGCTAAACTGAAATAAATGTCAAGTAGGACTCATAGCGCACCTCTTGTTTGGGGTAATAGCCCCGAGGTTGCTATGAGACCCCTCACAGAACCGGACTTGAAGATTTCCCTCATCCGGCTCTTCAGAAGCACATCCTCTACGGGTTCAGGTT
>DAOURL010000242.1 GCA_030625165.1 Methanosarcinales archaeon
CACGCCCCAGAAGCTCCGACTTACGCACCATCGGATTGCTGTCGATGATCTTGTACTGTATCTTCGGGTATCGGTAAATCAGTTGCCGGCATCCATATACTGGTGCAGGAGTTCGTATCCAGTGAACTTGGTTGCGAAAAATCCGCGGAGCTGGACTGCGGATTCTGTGATCGGGCGACTGGATGCGAAGGTCGGGACGAGGGTTTCGAGGGGGCGTGGCGGTTCCCGCGATGGTGGCGGTAGGCAGTATCAGATGCTCAACACTTCAACCGGCACCGGCGTGTCTTTAGCTATCAGCACATTCAACTTCTCAAAACCTATTACCTTTCCATTTCTGTCCTTTTTCAAAATAACCTCATCTCCAGTCTCCTCTGATACCCACTCCTTCCCCGGATCGTCAAACCAGACGTCAAGTGTATTTGTGAGTCTGTTGAATACGACACTTATCTTCTCCATATTTCCTGTCCCTCCTTTATTCGATGGGCAATGTATGCGGTGATCACAAATCATTCTGCGCTTCTATCAGATCCGAATCCTGGTGATTCACTTGTGCCCCCTCTTCCAGTTCTTCGATATACGCTTCGTGTGAATCGAACTCGAACTTGCCCATGCCTTTTGCAGTCTCCCTGAAGATTGTGACACCATTTGCATCCGGTTTCTTTATCGTTGATCCCGGAGAGCTTGCGAGATGCCTTTTTGAGCCAGCCTTCGTCATAACGTCCATTCTTGTCCTCTCTGAAATCGTTTTTAGCACGACTCCTACTTATATCCACCACCCATCCTGAAACCTGTCACCACAGTCGCCGGAGACATGGACATAAACCCCATCGCAATCACGCAACATTTGCATCGCCAAGCATTAATACCACAAAAACCAAAAAGCACCAAAACCATGAAGACCTACATCTCACCACTCGGCTTCGAGACCACACACATAATCTCGCTCATCGTGAAACACGGAATCGAAAAAGGCGACTGCATCATCCTCCTGCGTCCGAACGCACCCGATTCCCGTGCCGACCGTGCAGTCGAGGACATCAAGGACCTCACAGCGAAGGTCGATCGCACAATTACCGTTGACGTTGCAAAGATCGATCACCACGACTTCGGTGCGATGATTCTCAGGTTCATGGATCTGATATCCTCAGCCGCTCCGCCCGCTCCGCCCGCCGCACCCGCAGGCAGCAAAGTCATCGTAAACCTATCAGGCGGACCCCGCGAGATACTGGTTGCACTCACCGCTGCATCCATGGCACTTTCGGACTCGATCTACAAAACCACGCAGTTTAGCGACATCGACCGTGAACTCTCGGAGATCGAACTGCCGCACATAACCCGCACGCTTGATAAAACAGCGTGGCAGATACTGGACGACGTCCTGAAACACGAGCCAACGACGCTAACAGCGGTTGCAGGACGCATCGGCGCGTCCGAGAGCACAGTCTCCCGCCAGTCTGCGAAACTTGCGGGATTGCGCGGGGTTGAGATCACGCCTGCTGGCAGGAAGAAGCAGATCGCACTCACATTGAGCGGCAGGGTGCTGCTGAAATGCACAACCTTTTTAACCAATGTTCGATCAAATGATTAATT
>DAOURL010000040.1 GCA_030625165.1 Methanosarcinales archaeon
GTTATGTCTCACTCGGTGATACCTTCACGATCGATGTAACGGTCGATCCAGAGGGCAATTCAGTTTACGGAGCTCAGTACGATCTGACATTCAATCAAGCGATTCTACAGGTTGTAAGTCAGGTAAAAGGCGGCTTTTTGACGCAGGATGGTGAAAACTCGGTTGAAATCACGAATAAGTTCAACAACACGATCGGAAAGCTTGAGTATGGCGAGACCAGAATGGGGGTAGAAGATGGTGTAACCGGTGCATGTGTGCTTGCCACAATCACCTTTGAGGCTGTTGGGGTTGGGTCAACGGATCTTGAGATCTCAAACGTGATCCTGAGCGATCCGTCTGCCAATCCGATTGATGGAGTCGTGCTCAATGATGGCACAATAAATGTTGTGACAACACCACCTGCACTAAGTGACGCAATCGTAACAATCCCGGATGTTTCGGCAACAGGGATGATCACCGTTCCGATTACAATCGAGAATGTCTCTGATGTGGGGTCATGTCAGCTCACACTCAGCTACGATCCGAATGTTGTGATCGCATCAAGCGCAGGTTGCAGCTCTGATTTTGACTCGCTGTTTGCAAACCTCGAGGACGCCGCATCTGGCTCTGTCAGCATCCTTGCGTACCAGACATCGAATCCAGGTCTGAGCGGCGATGTGCTCGTTGCAGATGTCACTTTCATGGTAATCGGCACGATCGGCTCATCAACCCCGCTCAACCTGGAGGTTACAATATTAACCGATGCAACCCCTGAGTGCAACCCGATCCCATACACAATCAGGGATGGGAGCTTCACCGTGCTTCTGAACGGTGATGTGAACGGCGATAGCAGGGTCGATGTTGCAGACTGCATGTTCCTGGCAAAGCACCTCCTCGGTGTGAGCGGATTCGAGACGATCATAGAGGATGCTGCTGATGTCAACGGCAACGGCGAGATCGAGGCGTCTGACTGCATGTATCTGGCAAAGCATCTTGCAGGAATGGACGGATTTGAGGTGCTGAAGTAGGATGAGAAGTAAAGGTATCCGGATGGTATTGCTACTCAGTTTTGCCCTATTGATCGCAAGTCCCGTGTCACTGACAACTGATGTGCCGCGGGATAGCACGACAACGATAACCGTGGATGCCGGCTATGAATATGAAGACGCTCGCGGCACAACGCCTGCGAAAGGCGACCTGAACCATGACGGTGTGGTCACTCAGGCAGACGCTGCGATTGCACTGCAGATGGCTGCCCGCGGCGAGTATTCGGAAGACGCGGATGTGAGTGGCGACTCTATGGTTACATCACTTGATGCGCTCTTGATCCTGCAAACTACTATAGCAGGGTGCAGGATTGTGGTCAATGAGTATGAGGTAGAGGTAGCTGATACGATCCGGATCCCGATCAGGGTCGAGGGTGGGGTTGATGTCGGGTCGCTCGATCTTAACATCGCCTTCGACCCCACCCTCCTATCTGCAAAAAGCGCGCAGGATGGTGCGTTTGACAGTACTGTGATAAATCTGGAGGCGGATAGTGGGGTAGTAAAGGTTATAGCGTTCCAGGCTACAAATCCAGGGCTTAACGGCAACTTCACGGTTGCAGAGATCGCTTTTGAGGCGCTTGGGGTTGGAGCGAGCACGCTTGACCTTGAGATTGTAACACTCACGGATTCAAGCCCCCATGCCAATCATCTCGACCACTCAATAAGCAATGGCACAGTGACCATCTGTCAGACATAGAAGAGACGGATGCGATCGGCAACCTGACCGGGTGAAACGAAACATCAGCGAAAGTGGGCTTGGCTTATCTGGTCACATCGCTCGATGCGCTGATGATCCTGCAGTGCTAACGCAGAATTGTGCGAGAATTAGGTTTTTCTTCCAAAACCTAATTTTGTTAGGGCAGGATTTTTGCATACCTAATAGCTAAACGTCTCTGAAATGCGATAACACACGATAACGGCAGTAAAGGTGACATAACAACATGAAAATAGATTTTACCGGACGAATGTTGACAATAGTTCTGCTTCTCGCATTGCTGACCGGAAACGCGTACGCAGGGTGCGTGGGTGACACGACAGGCACAGATTACGGATGCGAAGACACGGTAACAGAGTCCTGCACGTTCAACGAGGATCTGAACTGCGAGAGCGGGCACGGTCTCGTAATCGGCGCAGATAACATCGTGATCGATGGCAACGGACACACAATAAATGGCGTTAGTCCCGGAATATGCGGCGGCATGGGGATCGAACGCTCAGGGATATACAACAAAGCGCACGATAACATAACCATCAAAAATCTGGAGATTACGAACTTCTGCACCGGGATATATTTCCGGTATGATGATGAAATCGGCGATTCAGTCGAACGAATCACGATAGGGAACTGCGAGATACACCACAACGGCGCAAGCGGCGGAGACACCACGACACAGGGCATCAAGTGGATAGGCGTCTTCGATAGTGTGATTGCGGACAGCCGGATCCATGACAATGCCGGATCAGGGACTGCCTGCACAAGCGGCGGCAACGGGATCTTCATAAACGGCATCTCTGGCGTTGGTGCATGGAATAACACCATAACCGGAAACGAGATCTATAACAACGCAAAAGCCGGTTTTCTCACCAGAATGATGTGCCGGGATACCACGGTGAGCCACAACGAGGTGTATGGAAACGGACAGGCAGGAATTGTACTCAGGTGCAAGAAGTCAGAGAAACACACAATCGAAGAGAACAATGTGCGTGAGAACTATGGCGCTGGAATCTGGATCGGCGGTCCTGATAACACGATCATGCATAACACTGTTACCGGAAACAGAAACGGCTCCCTCTACACCGGGGTCGTTGGCGAGTACGGTTCCGGGATCAAGGTCTGTCGGGCAGAGGCGCACAACAACGAGATCATCTCAAACAGCGCCTGCGACAACGATTTCGTGGATATCGAGGCGTGCGTGGGGATCGGCGTTACAGGAACAACAGGCAGTGACAACACCTGCGACACGACAGAGGGTTACGACGATTCCGGAACCACGGGATGCAGATACGCCTGCATCCACGCAGATGAACTGGCTCGTGAGTTGACTGCGCAGGGATGGGTGTTGTACGGCACCGACCAGTGCCCGTGGTGCGTCAGGCAGAGAGAGGAGTTTTGCGATGCTTTCGGGAATCTGACATACATCAACTGCATGGAGAACAGGCAAACCTGCGTCGATGCAGGTATCCAGGGCATCCCGTGCTGGGCTTCGCCAGACGGCGTGCTCCATCCGGGCTATCACAATCTGACGATGCTCTCTAAACTGGCGAGCGATTATCAGAGAGCACACCCCACTCCAACACCAACCACCGAAATGTCAACATCACCAGCTACGGTCGGCTTTGCGTCGGCATCTGCGCTTGTGCCGCTGCTTATCGTTTTTCTGATGAGAAGAAGATGAAGAGAGAATACCTTGTCGGACTGTTGATACTACTACTCTCAGCAGCAAACACAAACGCAGGATGCATCGGCGATGCCACCGGCACGGATTACGGATGCGGCGATACTGTTATCGAGAGCTGCACATTTGACGGAGACCTGAACTGCTCGACAAAGTACGGTCTCATAATCGGTGCGGACGGCATCGTGATCGACGGCAACGGATATGCGATAACCACAGACGTCCGCGGCGACGAGGAGGGAATCCACAACGATGGGTGTAGTGGTGTGACCATAAAGAACCTGAGGATCAGCGGATTCTGTTTTGGGATATATTGGAGAGACGCTGATAACGGAAATATAATGGACAACAGCATAGATTATCATCAGGGAAGCGGGATCTGGCTATTTACATCGTCTCGCAACAATGTAACCGGAAATATCATCGATTATGGTGACGGTGGTCAGGGAATCCTTCTGTCCAGTGCTGCAAACCGGAACACCATGAGAGATAATGAGATAACGACAGTCACCGGGAGGGGAGTGAACATAGACGGATCAAACGAAAATGAACTCCACGATAACCGGGTCTGCGGCAACGCACGCGGCGATGTGGTGGTCGAATCCGGATCAGGGAACCTGGGCAGTAACAACACCTGTAAGATAGCAAAAGGTTACAGCGATGCAGACGGCAGCCCGTGCACATACCCCTGCCCTTCGTACGAGATCCGGTCCGCCGGAGGTTCGAAAGATTGGGAGAAACGCGGTAAACCGACATGCGGGTGCGTGTCAGTGAGAGATTCATCAACGATATTCGTGTGTGGCGATACCGTAACCGAGAGTTGTGTGTTCAACTGCAATCTCTCCTGTCAGTCGGGACATGGTCTCGTTATCGGAGCCGATAACATCGTGATCGATGGCAACGGTCATACACTGGATGGCATAACTCCGGGCGGTTGCAGCGGACTTGGGATACAGCGCTCAGGAATCTTCAATCAAGGCTATGACGGTGTGACGATCAAAGATCTTGAGATTACAAACTTCTGCAACGGAATCTACTTGAGAGGCGATGAGATCACCGGGGATACCATCAACAACAACACGATAGATAACTGCGAGATACATCACAACGGCAACGATCTCGATGATACGGCAACCCACGGCATCAAGATGCACTATGCATACAAAAGTACGATAAGCAATAATCTGGTGCATCACAACAAAGGCAAGGGCACGAGCTGCGAGAACGGGGGGAACGGGATTTTTTTAAACGCTGGCGATTATAATGTGATAGCCAACAACACAGTCTATGGCAACACCAAATCCGGAATTTTCACGAGGATGAAGCCCCGGTACAACAGCGTCACAGGCAACCGGGTGACCGGAAACGGGCAGGGCGGAATCGTGCTGCGATGTAAACTCTCCAGTTTCTTCACAATCGAGAACAACATTGTAACAGATAACAAAGGTCCCGGAATCTATGTGGGCGGTCCTGGTAATACGCTTCGGTATAATACCGCAACAGATAATAAGAACGGCTCCACGTACGGAGACGATGCCTCCATCGCCAACGGAATCCGCATCTCACGAGAGGCAGACGACACCACCCTAATCGAGAATGATGTCACAGGCAACGATGATACTGACGTGTATGTGAGAGAGGACCTTACAGGAATTACCGGCTACAACAACACATACCAGACCACCTCGAATTATGAGGATTATTCACGAGACAGCCGCGTGGTCAGGGGAAAGAAGGTTGTTGGGAGAACTGAGTCGTTCAAGGGTTTTGAATCAGGAACGGAACTACCAGCGGTCAAGGTGACGCCGCTTATGGCGACACTGATCGTGGTTGTACTACTGGTATTTGTGGTATTCGGATATTCGAGAAAGAAATAATATGATAAAGAGAGTACTATTTATATTGTTGGTCATCTCATCGGTGGGATTGGCAAGCAGTCATGAAGATATCGGGAATCTCACAGAATATGCAGAAAAATTATCACTTGTAAAAAATTACGATAGCGCAGGCGTATTGTATAACAGAATCGCACTGCATTATAGCAACGCAAGCGACTGGAACAATGCATCGAAATATTACGCGCTTGCCGCCCTGAATTTCACGATGGCAGGAGACTACAAGTCTGCTGGTGCAAGCTACAGGCTCGCAGGTGACTGCTGCACCGGACAGAAAGAGTGCGACAATGCCCTGGAATACTACGAACTCGCAAGAGAGAACTACATAAAGAACAATCCCGATTATGACGGCTCATGGATCGATAAGAAGATACGAGAGTGCAGGGAAAAGTCGTTGATGAGCGGTCTCGTGATCTTCGGGATACTTCTCGGGATGCTCAAGTTCTCAAGCAAAGCAGCGTTCGGGATGGGTTTTTCCAAACTTAACAGTATGGAAATTCTCGCAGTCGCATCGATCTACCTTGTTGTGCCGCTTCTGATGTGTGCATTGATCAGCGTTGCTGATGATGCGCTCTACGAAGCGATAAACACCATCTTTGGAATGGGACTCGCATTCGGGGTGTTTCAGATGACGCTAGCGATATCGCTCCTTGTTCTTGGATTCTACACGGTTAAAAAATGGAACCAGACAAAAAAAGACGTCAGCAGGAGAACGTTTCTCCTGATGGCGCTGCCGTGTCCTGTATCGCTTGCAACGATCTTTCTGACGTGCGCATTTCTTGTGATTGCAGGCATGGGGGCTCTCAAAGCAGGACTACTCGTAGGAGGCGTATTTTTTTCGGCTATTATCGTGATAACAACAGTTTTACGAAGAACCCGGTTCAGCAAGAAGCCCTCGAATCTGGGAAGCATGATGATATTCTTCGGTCTCCTATATCTCCTCTCGATCCTGCTCGTTCCCGCGTATCTGCCTGTGAGCGAGATGGAGATGTCGATTAGGGGCTTCCCGATGAGTGATATGATCCCGGGATTTCTCTTCATCCTCGCCATGACCAGTATCGGATTCGTGCGCGGCAGGATCAAGATTGCTAACAGGAGTGAATAAAGGAGGAGTAAAATGGAACTACTGGACGAACTTATGAAGATTCTGCTTACGATTAACAATGCGATGCTGTATCCTGTGCTGATCCTGCTGATACTGCTGGTTGCTCTCTGTTTCGTGTTCGTAGGGGACATGATCGCTGAATACTCAAAACGGAGCAAAGGATTCGATGACAAGTTTAACGGAGGTCATCTGAGCGGTTTTTACGAGGCGGTGAAGAGACTGATCGCAGAGCACCGGAACCCCCGCGATGAAAACGCGCTCTCTGTGAAAATCGAACGGTTGCTTCAGGAGTACGAGGCAGAAGCCGGAAGGAAACTCGGAAATACCCGTCTTCTGATACGGATCGGTCCGATGCTCGGGCTCATGGGCACCCTGATACCACTGGGTCCTGCCCTCCTCGGACTTACTGCAGGAAACCTCGAACAACTGGCAAACAATCTGGTGATCGCATTCACCTCAACCGTGGTCGGGCTTCTGATCGGTGCGGTCGCGCTCACGGTTGCCAGCGTCAGGCAGCGGTGGTACTCACAGGACCTGGATGACATGGAGTATATGGCAGAGTTATCGATTGCGAAGGAGGGGGTGGCTGATCGATGAAAACGAGATTTATGGGACGGAAACGACGGTCTGAGCTCAACAGTCGCTCGGGAGTGGATGAGGATCCCCTCGATGGCGTGGCGAACCTCTTTGATGTGGCAATCGTCTTTGCAGTGGCTCTGATGCTTGCGCTTGTGACGTACCATAGTCTCCCTGAACTGGTCTCGTCCACATCGAATGTCACGATCGTCAAGAATCCTGGAACCGAGGATATGGAGATCATAATCAAGCAGGGCGAGAAGGTAGAGGTCCAGAAGATAACGGATGAGGACATTTACGGCATGGGAAAGAAACTGGGCACCACATATCTACTGGATAGCGGCGAGGTGATCTATGTACCTGATAATGCGACAAAGTAGCGTGATTCTGGTTCTGTTATTGCTGGCAGCAGGAGCCGGAGCAGGAACCGTGAGCGCTAAAGATTGTGGCGGCGGGATCGTGTGTGAGTGTGGCGATACCGTGGTCGGCGACTGGACGCTTACCAAAGATATGGTCTGCCCGGAAGGACACTGCCTCATCATCGGAGCAGATGATATCGTGATCGACGGCAACGGGTATGCGATAGACGGAGTTTTACAGGGCACATGTGATGATTTCGGGATAGAGCGCTCGGGAATCTATAATAAAGCATACGACGGCATAACCATACGGAATCTTGAGATCAGGAACTTCTGCAACGGGATCTATCTCAGATATGACGATGAAATCGGGGACACGGTTGAGCGGATCACCATCGAGAACTGTGAGATACACCACAATGGCGCTGATACCGGTGATGACAACGGGGTTCACGGAATCAAGGCAATCGGCGTATTTGAGAGCACGATCCGGAACAACAAAGTGCACGACAACAAAGGTAAGGGCGATAGCTGCGAAAGTGGAGGTAATGGCATATTTGTGATGGGGATCAGCGGTTATGGGGCATGGGATAACCTCATAACCGGAAACGAGATCTACAACAACGCGAAAGGCGGATTCTTCACCAAGATGATGTGCAGGGACACCACGGTCAGCCACAACGAGGTATACGGAAACGGTCAGGGTGGAATCATCCTCCGGTGCAAGAAGTCAGAGGCGCACACAATCGTTGAGAACAATGTGCACGAGAACTATGGTAGCGGAATCTGGGTGGGCGGTCCTGATAACATCGTCAGAGAGAACACGGTGACCGGCAACGGGGATGGTGGTCCCTTCTCAGGTTTTGACGGAGGCGAGACTGAGTTTGGCGGCGTGAAGGGTACGGTTGGCGGTCGCGGATGGGGAATCAAGATCTGCCGGGAGGCGCATAACACCGAAGTAACTGAAAATACGGTCTGCGGGAACGATTATGTCGATATAGAGGTATGTGATGGGATCACCGGGACTGCGGGCAGTGAGAATGCCTGCGGCACGACAGGGAATTACAATGATGATGGCAGAGCTGGGTGCACGTACCGATGTTCATCGCAGGAAGATGATGGTGATGGCGGAGATGGTGGCATCACCTCCACCGAAGACTCAGACAACATAAAGGCGAGTTACACGATGACGATTCCGGTTGTGGACGGGTTTGTTGAGCAGGAGATCGATTCCGATGATCTGCTGGAACTGAAAATCCCTGTCACCATGATCTCGTTTGAGTCGCTCCGTGCTGCTGCGGATGTCGTGGTTCGGGTAGAGTCACTCCACGACACCGCATCAGGAGTGGACGTGCCAGCGACCGATCTCGTTTACCAGAACTTCAACCTCGACGTGCCAATCCCTGATGACGAGATAGAGGACGCGAAGATCCGGTTCAGGGTGGAAAACTGGTGGATAGAAGAGAACGGGATTGATTCCATGAATATCTCGCTTTATCGGTGGGACGAAGACGATTCAGAATGGAAAAGAACTCCCACCACCCCTGCCAGCTACGATGAGACTTATGCATCCTACGAATCCAGCACTCCAGGGTTCTCGCATTATGCAATTTCTGGGGTGGGTGGGACGAAAGCTGCGGCACCAACCCCCGCCGCGACAGCATACACGCAAACCCAGACCCAGTCCCAACTTCAATCCCAGTCCCAACCACAGTCCCAATCGCCGGATCAGGCACCGGTATCCAGCGGAGACGCAGGCACAACATTCAGGACTGCGCCACATAATGCAGGAGGCGCAATGGTTTCAGGAAACGATGCGGAAGAAAACGGGGCAGATGCCGCAGACGCGGTTATGGCACATCACTTCATCGCCGCATATTCGCTGATCGGACTGCTCGCTTTCGCCTATGCACTAAACACATTCAGGTGATAATCTATGTCTATGATGCACGCATATAAAAACGGAAGAGTGATTGCATGGGTTGTTCCGGTTCTGATCCTTCTCGCGTTTGCAGCACCGGCAGCATCCGGAACAACGGTGAGCATCGATGCTCCCGAATTCGTGTCAGGCACGTTCGATGTCGAAATCGGAATCGAAGATGTGGAGAATCTGAAGTCCGGGCATTTCAATCTCTCGTTTGATCCGGATGTGGTAGAGCCAACGGCTATCAGGAGTGGTGAGATCGGCAGCGTATCGGTGACGGCTGATGGTGACTTAGATGATTCAAGCCCGGTTAACATCACCGTTAGCGTGACAGGGGAAGGTGGTGCGAGCGGGGGTGGTTCTCTTGCAACCGTCCGTTTCAGGGCTGTGGGGGCAGATGACGCCAGCACACCGTTAAACCTGTCCGCTGGCAATCTCACCGATGTAGAGGGGGATCAGATAGATGCGGAATGGACAGGCGGCACAGTGACCATCAAATCGCTGATGACCCATGTATATGTGAAGAACCTTGATGACGACCGGCTGGATATCTACCTCTACATCGATGATGATTTCAAGCGGTTCGAGGACAGGATCTCGTCCGGAGCCACACAGGAATTTGGCAGCTACAAACTTTCGGAAGGGGTGCATAATTTCAGGATCGGGTGGTTCGACCCTGACACAGAGAAGTGGTACAATGACACCGCTAAACGCTCGATATCCGGGAGTGTAGCTACGGCTGTGGTTCTGCACGCTGATGAGCACGATAAGGACGAGGATAAAATCAGTGCTCACGTCTACGTGAAGAATATCGATGACGATTGTCTGGATGTCTATCTCTACATCGACGATGATTTTATCGAGCATGAAACAATCTCACCAGGCGATACCGGAGACTTCGGTCTGCACGAGTTTGAGAAGGATGAGGTGGGATCGCACTCGTTTAAGATCAAATGGCAGGATCCCGGGACTGAAGAGGAGTATGAGAAGATTGCCAGACATTATATAGATAATGAGGAAGCAGTGACGATATTTATCGATCCGCACACCTCAACTACTGCATCTTCCCTGTACGAAGAGTCTTCAGAGGTTCCTGCGCCGGGTTTGGCATCGTTTTCTGCATCAGCCTCATCTCCGGCATCATCCCCTGCACCAGCTGCTCAGCCACCTTCCGCGTCTTCCTCGTCTTCTGCAAGCGCAGAGGCGCAACCACCATCAGACACTACATTCCACACGAATCCGGTTTCTTCAAATACCGGAGACGACCGTTTCGGATACCACCTCATCACAGCATACATACTGATCGGTCTTGTTGCTGTTCTCTTCGCGATGACCCGCTTCAGAAGACCATGAGAGGTTATGGGATGAGGAGGATATTATATTTTTTGTTATGTATACTATTTCTTAGCCCGGTAGTCTGCGCATACAACGAGGACGATATAGAGTGGGCATGCGGCAACTCAAAGAAGCTCCATCTGGGCGAGACGATCTCAAACGGCAACTACACGGTCGAGGCGTACAACTTCCCAAGAAACGACGACTCCGAGAACCAGATCGTCGGGATAAAACTGTATGAAAATAGGACTGTGGTTGCCGAAGAGATCCTGAAGAGCGGGGATGAGTACATCCACGACGATGAGGTGCGGATAACAGCGCTCGAACTCTCACTAACAGACCCTGACTGGACGACGGATTACCCGGAAGAGGGATGGGTAAGGATCAAGATCGAAAGGCGGGGGCTGCCGCGCTTTGATGCCCGATTTGAGACCGATAAGGACGATTATCCAGCTTACACCTCGCATGTTGAGGTGGAAATCACCATCTGGAACAGAGGCGATGCCCGTGCAAGAGATGTGGATATCCTGATAGATGGCGGCGGTCTCGAACTGGCAGCAGGAAAGACCAGTTACCATTATTCCAGGATCGAGAGAGGAGACAGAGTCGATGCTAAAACAGATACGGCAGCCGCTGATCCGATCACGCTCCGGTTCAAACTGCCGCCGATTGCAGAGGATCGGATATTCAATCTGACTGTGGAGATCGAGCATTGCGACATAAAAGGAACGAGATATCATCAGGTCGAATCCTGTCCGGTCGAGGTCTCTGGCGTCTTCAAAATCTCCAAATCAATAACTAAGAATATATACATGGATGAGATTGCCACGGTCACGCTATCGCTGAGAAACAATGGCATGCACCCAATCAGTCCGATCGAGGTCCGCGATACCCTACCTCCTGATTTCGAGTTGATCGACAATTCGACGCTTGTATGGGAACTGGATCTCGGAGCAGGCGAGTGCCGGAGTCACACATACCGCTTAAAGCCCAAACTGCCGCGCAAGAGCGGGTACATCCTTCCTGCTGCGGTTGCACAGTGGATCACAGACAACAGGACGAACACAGCGCGCTCGAACTCCCCGTCCATCGCGGTACACGGTCCGAAGATATGTCTATCGAAAAGTGTGAGTCCGGATGTCATCGGTGCAGGCGATGCTGCGACTGTCACAGTCACAGTCAGAGCTGATAATGCCGGAAATGTGCTGGCAAGCGTCGATGTTACCGACTGCCTGCCAGAGGATGCTGTTTTAGTGAGCGGTGATCTGAAGATGAGGAAAGTCCTGAAAGGGGGGGAAGAGATGGTTTTTGGTTATGTCATGCAGGTGAACGGCTCGGGTTCTATCGAGCTTCCGGCTGCTGCTGCGCATTTTGTTGATACGCACGATTATGAGGGAAACGTTTTCTCAGAAAAACCATCGATCATGGTACATCAGAAGACCGCCATACAATCGGTTGCTGACACGCCAATCGAAACGCATGAAGAAGATACCGAGTTACACACTACAGGATTGGAATTGCGCATTGCTACACTCTTCACACTGGCAGGGATTCTTATTCTTGCCGCGTTTGCAGTGATGCGATTCAGGCGGGCTCGATAGGCCTTTTGCCAAGAGTATGAGCGAGTATCAGTGCAAGCCCTGTAAAACCCGTAACCAATGCCGAAATTCTCAAACCCCATACCAGATCCGGGGATATGCCGTCTAGCCCGTGCGTGGAGCAGGACCCTATGAGGAGAGCAGCTCCCAGCAGTAGAAAGAATAAACCGGCGATCAGTCTGTCTTCATATCTTCCGGTACCTTCATCTGGTTTCCATAGTCCCCTCTCTATCAGAGACATCTTCTTTTTGTGATCCAGATACATAATCAGCATGAAACATGCAATTACGGCGATAATTAATAGTATCCAATCAATCATGGAAAGTGTTATACTGGACGCTCTACTTAAAGGTATCTCCGTATATCTCAATCATATTGCCGTTTATCGAAAATAAAAATGATTTTTAGGTTTTTTCCATAAAACCTAATCTTTTTAGGATTTATATGTAAAACCGAACTTTTGTAGGGTAGATTACTTCTGCACCTAACACCATATTGTCCTGAAACATGAAAAGGGGTGAATCATAATGGATTGCGAATGCAACGGAAGATGCGCTCATTGCAGGTGCAAGGAGCGGGTAGCAGACGAAGATGCTGATGAAGACGAGTGAACGAAGAAAGAACATCGCCAATGCAATGACCACGTTTTTTGGGCTTTTCGGGCGCGATTGCATTAGAGAGGTACCATGACACTGCCAGATAACATGAACGGACCGGACTGGGGATGTGTGAGAGATGCGTGGGAAGAGATGCGAAACCGGCGGATGATGCCGATGCGAATAGGATACGACCCCGAATTTCGAGCCAAACTCGCAGAAGATCACAGAGAGATCGCAGGATATAACAATTACGAGTACGGAAGGATGGCAGTAGAGGCACTGGGCGAGATACTGGACAGTGACTCCAGGGTTCTGGAGATCGGCGCAGGTCCCGGGACTTTGACGATACCGCTCTCCGGGCAGGTAAAGCAGATCGTGGTGGTCGAATCGTCCGATGCGGCGGTTGCGTCGCTTTCAAAGAACCTTCTGGGATGCCGGGTCGAGAACGTCGAGGTGATGAACAGGAACTGGCTGGAAATGGGCGAGCGTGAGGTCGGGGACGGTTTCGATCTCGTTGTCTGCTCTCATTTCCTCTGGCAGATGAAAGACCTCAAGAGACATCTCGCGAAGATGGAAGAAGTATCGAGAGGGCATTGTGCGGTGATACAACCTGCCGGACGGGATAGCATGGTAAAGGAGATGTGGACTGAGATAACCGGGGAACGTTACACTGGCGAGTTCGACCCTGACGCCGATCACTTCGCGTACCTGATACTGCGGCAATGGGGGCGGCTTGTCGATGTGCGAAATGTGAATTACAGCGTGGAACGGAGCTTTGATCAGGAAGTGAGATACATAGCAAGTTTTATTGGTAAATCCGTGGAGGTCGATTCCCGGATGAAGGAACAGATCGAGCAGTACGTCTCCCTGAAAAGTCTCTCCAAGGAGACACAGTCGGCGGTGGTGATGTGGTGGGAGAGTCCCGTCTGATACCTGACAGGCACCAACAAGTTAGGAAAAACCGTTTTTCCCTTGAAAATCAGGGGAGATTATTTATTTACCTAACAGACAGAGATAATCCCATGTACAACCGACCAACCGGGGCAACGGGGTTGCTCCTGAAAATCGCGGGTACAGTGTTCGTCATAATCGGGGGCATGGGGGTCGTTCTCCCGCTCCTGCCGACCACACCGTTTCTCCTGCTTGCCGCTGTGTGCTATGCCAGAAGCTCGGAGAGATTGTACCGCTGGCTCCTCTACAACCGCTGGTTTGGAAGTTACATCAGAAACTGGCACGAAGGAAAGGGAATTTCGATGAAGACGAAGGTGCTGTCGATTCTGTTTCTGATCCTGACGATAGGGTATTCAGCAGTTGTCATTGTCCCGTTCTTCATCGGCAAGGTTGCGCTGATTATAGTAGCGGTGTGTGTCAGTGTGCACATCCTCGCCATTCCGACGCTGGAACCGGATGTCAAGGTTTAACCCAAAAACCTATAATTTCGGCATCCCGTGGTCCGTATCCCTGCCGACCGCTCTGGAAACTCACAGATGCCACCGGAAAGTCGGCACCCCCTCCGAAACCCAATACTTAAACCCAACTTCGCGCATAACTACTCTGCATGGCATTCTCACCGGTGCTGGCATCGAAAGCCCTCTGGCAGCTCAGGGTCCGGAAAAGACCCTTTGTCCTGTCGCACGGAATCAATGCGAGATGCAATCTTAATTGCAAGTTCTGCGAGTACTGGAAGGAGGAGGGCGCGGAGATGGGGACCGGAGAGATACTAAATCTCCTTGATGAGGCAAGATCCTTCGGAATCGGGGCATACAATGCGTGGACTGCCGAGCCGCTTCTGCGAAAGGACCTTCCTGAGATCCTCAAGCACGCCCACGACCTCGGGATGGTGACGTCGCTTATAACCAACGGAAAACTCCTGAAGAAGCGAATCCCGGATCTATCGGACCTCGATTACCTGTCAGTCTCCCTGGACGGGATAAAGACATTTCGGGAGATCAGGGGATTTGAATTCGATTGCGTGCTGGACGGGATAATGGAAGCGAAGAAGGCGGGTCACAACATCCTCTTAAACTGCGTAATAAGCGGAAAGAATCTGGATGAGATCAGGAATCTGATATATCTGGCGCGTGATCTCGGCGTCTGGATATCGTTCGAACCGATCCATGAGTTTGGCGGGATATCGGGTCAGGTCTGGGATGAGCTCGGGATCAGGGACATGGGCGCGTACGGAAGGGCGGTCGATCAGATAATCGGACTTAAGAAGAACAAGTTCCCGATCATCAATTCCCTGACATATCTTGAGATGGTAAAGAACCTGAAACCCGATTTCAGGTGTCATGCCAGCGATATCGTCCTCCATGTCACTGCTGATGGCAGGATCGAGAACTGCCGGGTCGCAAGGACACATCTCGGGGATGTGAGCGACGGCATCCTGAATGTCTGGAAGTCGTCAAAGGATCTGCGGAAAAGGGCGTCAGAGGAATGTGGTGGGTGCCTCTTCTTCGGATATGTTGAAAACAGTCTCATTTACGAGTTTAAGCCGGAAGTGTTAGCGCATTACGAGTGGATGTGACCGGCATTCCGGTCAAGGGATTCGCCAGCCCATTCGCAATCTTTTTATAGAAGTACTATCAGTTGGAATATAACAATTATGGAGGCTCGTAATGGCTGGACAGATCACTCAACCAATAATCGTCATAGATCCAAGTAAGGCGCATGTACGTGGAAAAGATGCATTGCAGATGAACATCACTGCTGCCATGGCAGTGTCAAACACCGTAAAATCGACGTTTGGTCCAAGCGGCATGGACAAGATGCTCGTAGACGTGGCAGGGGATGTCACAATCACCAACGATGGCGAGACCATTCTGCGTAAGATCGCTGTGGAGCACCCAAGCGCAAAAACGATCGTTGCTATCGCAAGTACGCAGGAAAAGGAAGTCGGGGATGGCACCACTGCGGCTGTTATGTTTGCGGGCGAACTGCTTAAAAGCGCAGGTGGACTGATAGAGCGGGGCATCCATCCAACGACGGTCATTGCAGGGTATAAACTGGCAGAACAGAAATCGCAGGAAATTTTAGGCGAACTTGCAATCGATGTCGCAGGGGATGACACCGATCTTCTACAGAGCGTCGCAGCAACCGCGATGAGCGGCAAAGCCATTGCATGTGATGATCTGGCGCCCATCTGCGTACGTGCGATACAATTCATTAAAAACGGGGATATTGATGTCTTCAATAACGTCAGGATCCAGAAGAGCGCCGGTAAAAGCATCGAGGATACCGAACTGAT
>DAOURL010000006.1 GCA_030625165.1 Methanosarcinales archaeon
CGCCTGCAAGCACGTCACCGGTTCCGCCAACAGTCATCCCGGGATTTCCGGTCTGGTTGATTCTTACCGCTCTTCCGTCTGATATAACATCAATATCCCCTTTAAGCAGCGTAACAACATGGTTTCTCGCAGAAAAATCCATGACCAGTTCGCAGCGCTCATCAAGATCCGCTGACACTTCTCCGCCAAGCATCCGGAACTCGCCAGCATGTGGCGTTATGATCGGTGGCGTCCCCTCCTGCATCGGTGTCTGAAGCGCATGGAGCGCATCTGCATCGATCACGAACCGCGCATCAGGATTTGACCCGATGATCTCGGAAACTGCCTCCGCGGTCTCGCTCTCGCGTCCAACCCCCATCCCAATAACGGTCACGTCGTGCTTCCGGATCAAAGCGTTGATCGTATCGATGTCGTCGCGGGCAAGATACCTGCCAGATAACGGATGAACGATCAGGTCAGGCGAGAAACCTGCGATCGTCCCTGCAACGCTATGCGGTGCAGCTACTGTCACCCAGTCAGCACCTGCCCGGAGTGCGGCAAGCGCGGCAAGCGCAGGCGCTCCTGTAAACGCGCCGCCCCCGATCACAAGCACCCTGCCGTTATCGCCTTTGTGCGATCTCACATTCCTTGCTGGCGGCAGGTCTCCGGTCCCGACGATCAGGGTAGCCCGCGTAGGAATGCCGATGTCAGCAACCTCGATCTCACCAGTAATCTCAGGATGTCCGGAAAGCCCCTCTTTCATCCGGTGATTCGTGATTGTCAGGTCTGCATGGACTGCATTATCGAAATTATCAGGATTGAATCCGGACGGGACGTCTATTGAGAGAACAAACGCGGAAGAAGCGTTTATGATGTCGATTGCGCTTGCCACCGGCTCACGGACGCTCCCGCGCACGCCTGTGCCGAGCATGGCATCGATCACGATGTCAGCATCCAGTTCCGAGAGTTCTGACGAATCCCTGATCTCCCTGAGATCTGCGCTGAGATTCTCCAGTATCTCCCAGTTCCGGCGGGATTCCTCGGTTGCAATGTCGCGGGCGCGTCCGAGCAGCAGTATCACAGGATTATAGTCCAGAAGGTGCCGTGCAGCGACAAACCCGTCGCCGCCGTTGTTGCCGCTGCCTGCGAGGACTACGATACTGATCTCTGTGCCCTCTGGAAACCGTGCGCGAATCGCGCGTGCAACAGATGCGCCAGCGTTCTCCATCAGCTGGAGCGGAAGTAGACCGAGGTCACTACAGTTGGCATCGACCCTGCGCATCTCGGATGCAGTGATCTCGGTGTTCATCTCCAGCTATCTCTTTACGGTGATTGGAAGCACGCCCTCTTCCAGTTCCCGCATCGCTATCTCGATCGGGTCTCCGGTGTCGGGTCTGATCAGTACCGGTGCTCCAAGCGAGATCTGGAGCGCTCGTGCGCCGATGATGCGGGCGCGTTCATATCGTGTGTATCGTTCCAATGTGGTTACATCCTCCTGTTCTTGTGTATGGGCTTATTTGGGATAAGTACCTTCGCACTTTGTCATATATTTCCGACCGCGGCTTGCAGGATCATGAGAGCGTCTACGGATGTGAGTCTGCCGTCTCCGTTCATGTCGCCCAGCATTCGTCCCTTGCCATCCGAATCGGTCCAATAACCAGCAGGGGTATCTGGCTCTTTGTCCCATGCATAAGGTACGCCGTCGCTATCAAAGTCCGTGACTGGAACGGTCATATCTAGCGGTGCTCCGCCGAATGGGTAGAATCGGAGAGTAGTATCATTATCCGCAATCGTGAAGTATATATTGCCCATGATGTGCTTCTCATCATCCTTGTCAAGATCGATGGGGCAGTCGTTTCTGAGAATGACGTGTGAGGAACTTGCAGTCTTCACTTCCATCGCGCCATACGTCTTGCCAGTGTTGATACCCAGAACCTTGTTGTCGATCAGGAAGACGTACTTGATCTGCACGATGCCATGCTCTTTGAAGATTCCATCCACGTAGCAGGAGAAGACCTGGACATCATATTCTCCCCCGATATTTGGGGTGTAGGTGTATACTTCACCTGATGAGACAACTCCATAATCGAGTCCCTCTCCATCTTTGCTCAACTGGAACCATACCTTCTTTCCCTCATAATCGATCTGTGCTTCAAGTGCAAATCCACCGCCCATCTCCCAAGCCTCGCCAACGTCCAGTGTCTTCTTCTCATCGTCTTCAAACTCTACGAGCAGTTTGCAGAGTTTATTAGCTCTGTTATTGATCGCCACATACGCATCTCCAGTCCATCCTTCAAGATAGTATCCTGTGTGTCCATCAACGGTCAAGCCCTCATTTTCATAGAGTTCGTACTCCTGATAGACAGGGGAGGTCTGGTATGTCAGGCAATCCTCATCGATGGTTCGGTCGGTATCAGGTCCAGTCAGTGTGCTGGCAGCAAGCGTCAGCGTCTCGGTCATCTGATCGCCATCCAGATCATACCATAATGCAGCAAAGTTGTATGCATCCCATGTTATGTCTGTAGGTTGCGCACCGACCAGATTCTGAACCATTCCACGGATCTCGCATCTCTCTGTATTGGTGCGCTCAACGAATGGGTGAAACCTGATCGCAGTGCCATCATCCGCCGCTTTGAAATACATGTTTCCCATGATCCTCTTGGTGGAACCCAAATCCAGATAGACCGGATTATAGTTTCTAAAAGTAACCTGCAAGGGACTTACACTCACCACACTCATAACATCATACCAGTGATGCGAGTAACCAACATAGATATCCAGCACATCATCATTGATCAGGAAGACATACTTGATCTGCACGATGTTGGCGTCTCTACCTCTGAACATATCGTCCACATAGCACGAGAAGATTGGAACATCTTCACCGTCTCCGATATCTGTGGTGTATGTGTATACTTCGCCGACTGAAACGACTTCAGTATCGAGCCCTACTTCATCTTTGCTCAAACTAAACCATACCTCTCCTCCTTCAAGATCGATCTGAGATGCAGTAAGACTGAATCCTCTACCAAGATTCCATTCCTCACCAGTCGCCAATGTCTTCCTATCACCATCCTCAAACTCTACCAAGAGTTCACAGATTTCATCTGCAGTGCCATCGATTGCCACATATCGTTCTCCTGCCCATCCCTCAAGATAGTATCCGGCATCTCCACCAACGGTTAATCCCTTGTTTTCATAGAGTTTGTACTCTTGATAAACAGGAGATGTCTGGTACGTCAGGCAATCCTCATCGATGGTCCGGTCAGCATTTGGTCCGGTCAGTGTGTTGGCAGCAAGCGTCAACATCTCACCCATCTGATCATCATCCGGACCATACCAGAATGCAGCGAAGTTGCCTGCATCCCATGTTATCGCGGAAGGTTGTGCACCGATTAGCTGCGCAACCTCACCGCGGATCTCAATCGTCTCAGCGCTTGCAGGCATGACAGAGATCACAGCCACAATCGCGATCAAGATAACTTTTTGTTTATTCATATCTATCACTCCTTGTGCAAACATTAAATCTACATCCATTTCATGTGTTCACACACATAAGTTTACCCTCGCAACTGGGTTATCAAACCGATGGATCTGGAGAAAGATACACAATCTCGCGGTCATGAGACCCTACAAAAGCATCAACCCACCATTCCCAACCTGAAATAAATCCTTCTATTATTCTTCCCCTTATTTTCCGCCTTCACGACTTCAATCCTCCCGATCTCGCCGGTATTCCGCACATGCGTGCCGCCACATGCCTGCGCATCAAAGCCCACGATGTCGATGATGCGTATCTCCTCCATCTCAGGCAGATCCATCTTCAATTTCACAATTGACGGAATCTTAAGCGCCTCTTTTGCAGGAAGAATCTTTATCTCCACCGGAATCTCCTGATCGATGATCTCGTTTGTCTTCTCTTCAAATGACTTGATCTGCGACCTGTCAAAGTCCTTAAGACTGAAATCCACCCGGGTCTTTGCCTCCCCGATCTGGTTCCCTGTGATGAGCGCACCGGTCTCCTTGTTAATCACAGCGGAGAGGACGTGACATGCAGTATGCGACCGCATGAAGAGATGCCTTCGATCCCAGTCGATCCGTCCAGTGACCTGATCGCCCACCATAAGCCCGGGATCTGCGATCTCGTGGCTGATCAGGTCATCCGTCTTCCGCACATAAACTACCGGATATTCGCTTCCATCCCGGACCAGGACACCGAGATCGTTCGGCTGTCCGCCAGCATTGGGATAGAATGCGGTCCTGTCGAGGATCACGAACCGATCATCGGTAACATCCTCGACCGTCGCTTCAAATTCCTTCAAATAACAATCCTTCAGGTACAGTGCATCCATTTTGCATCACTCCGCCGGAGCGACTTGCTCTCCGACCATCGCATCCATCAATTCAAGAAACTCATCCTTTGCGCCATCCGGGATGGTCGCGCCTGCTGCGATGTTGTGCCCGCCGCCCATGCCGCCGACCTTTGCTGCACAGGCTTCGAGCGCATCTGCAAGGTTAAGCCCCCGCCGTACAAGGTCCTGCGTACCGCGTGCAGAGACCTTGGCGCCTCCGTCGCTGTCTGCGAATGCGAGCATCGGCATATCCCGCTTTCTGCGGTTTGTCAGACTCATGCCTGCAACGATGCCGACGATCGTGTCCTTGATCGAACTGCCTGCATCGAAGTACTGGATGTGATCCAGTTCGGTTATGCCCTGTTCCTTGACGAGATTGAGTCCGTCCACAAGGTTCTTTCGATGCCCTGCAAGCAGTTCTTTTGCTCTTGCAAGTTCCTTGTCACGATCGCCGAGACAGACCGCAAGACCGATATCTGCGAAGCCGTATCTGCCTGTGGCGTTTAACAGGGTGGAGTATTCGGACGCATCCCGCATCTCGGTGCCTTCCTGTTCACGGGCAAGCGTATAGACCTCTGTGACCAGCCGCTGGATGTGGTACGACGACATCCGCTTCGAGATGCAGTACTGGACCAGCGATGAGACGACCTTCTGCCTCTCGCCTTTGTCGAGGTCGATCCACCGCTTCCACCGCTCGCCAGATGAGTTTATGCCGACTTTCTTCAAAAACACGATGCTTGCGCTCTCGTTTCCTGTAAGACCTGGCAGATACGGATCAGAGGAATACTGGAGCAGTTTGAACATCTGGCGGGTCTGCTTCCCAAAGAGCGAAAGACCCTTTCCGTAACTGATGACTCCGTGATCCGCACCTGCCCGGAGGATCGCCCGGTTGCATCCGACCAGTCTCCCGGATTTCCTTGCCTGCAAGTCCCCAACAGCACCCACGATCGCGAGATCAGCGAGATCACGGTTCTCGCCAAGCGACTGCGCAAGTATGTACGCACAACCCGCACCGCTAAGCTCAGTCGAGCCATCGATGCCAAAGAGATGCGGATTTAGGTGATGTAGGTTCTGGTGATCGACCTGACGGCGGTCGATCTGGTGATGGTCAACAACAACTATCTCGATATCAAGCGGCATCTCTGATAGCATTCCGCTCCCGAGATCCGTAAAGATCGTCGGGACGTTCGCATCAGCAACCTCTCCGAGAACCATTCTGTCCAGTTGCTTCACACACCTGACATCATGCTCGATGCCGCACCGGTCGAGGGCGCGGGACATGATCGCGGCAGCAGTCAAGCCATCGGCATCGAGGTGGGATACGACCTGCACTCGATCGTGCCTCTTGATTGCGGCAGCGCAGGCGCAAGCCCGCTCTTTCATCGAAGGGTAATCACTCATGTTACTCGTCCGCTATCTCTCACTCCAGCATATCCCTGATCACCCTTCCATAAACAGGTCTTGCAATCAGAACGCCGATCAGAACGCCTACGATCGTGGTGATGGCAAACCCTTTCAGTGCGCCGAATCCTAATCCCACAAACACATCAAGAAATCCCGCAAGTGGTAACATCGCGACGATGGTGGTTGCCGCGGCAGCGAATATGATCGCAAACGCCTTGGATATGCGGGATAGGTACACCTTTAGGGATGGTATTTTCCCCTCGTAAAGCACTTCATCAGTAATGATTACCAGGTGGTCGATTCCAGTTCCGATAACAGCGATAATTCCTGCTATAGCTGGCAGATTGAGTTGCCACCCCACCATCGGAAGCGCAGCAAAACCAAGAATCATGAAGACCTCGCTTAACGATGTTGCAAGCATCGGGATCAAGATATTCTTCTGCCGGTATCTTAAGAATATGACGAGAGCAACGGTTAGCAGTGCAAACAGACCCGCGATCAGTGCCTGCTCCTTGAACTGGGCACCGAGTGATGCCGGGACCTGCTCCGAACCGATCACAGTCACTTGCACCGGAAGCGCTCCTGCACTGAGATGCACCCGAAGTTGCCTCGCCTCAATCTCTCCTTCATCGCCAGAGCCGGTGTTCGCAATCAGATCTTGAGGGTGCCAATCGCCGTCCTCACCATATATGTCATACAGCCCTTTGAGATTGCTTGCCAGAGTAGGGTTTAGTGGTGCCGAATAGATCTCCTCATCATCGAGCAGCATGAGTAGTTCATGCGCATCCGGGTTGTCAGTGGCACCATATTTGACCGCTGCGACTCCGAATTCTCCAGATCCTTTGCTGTTCAGCTTGAAATTGACGCCCCATGAACCTTCCCGCATCTCCGGGATGCCCACTGCGGTGATGCAGTCACCCCACAGCACATGCTCTGATGTGTTGTTCGTTGTCTGGATGCGGATCTCGAACTTTCCAGGCGTTGTAACGATATCCCGCGCTGTACTAAGATCGGTTCCGGCAAGGTCAACCATAAGAATATTTGATCCGACAGGGGTGATCTCAATCTCCTTAAGACCCCAGATGTTTAATTTCTCGTTTAATACATCCTTCGTCAGCTCCTGGGTCTCTTTTGTCACCTCCTCCTTAAATTCGGGCTTGCCCTGTATGTCCTTCTTGATCGATCCGCCGACACCGGCGAGCAGATCTGATAATTCGCTATCGGCAACCTTTGACCTGATCTCATACGTATCGCTGCCGAGATAGATCACTTCGCAAGTCAGATGCTTTGAGAGGTACGTCCGGATCACGTACGGCTTGTTTATGGTGAGTGTGACCTCGTTACCCCTTATGCGCCCATTTCCGTAACCAACCGCATTTATCGCATCCTCAACAGGTGGTTCTGTCATCCTGAATGTGATCTCGGTATCTGAGTGGTCAACGATCTCAACATCTCCAAACGTATCAGAAAACTCACTCTTGATGATCTGCACCGGATCGGCATCGATGCCTGCGATCACTCCATCCAACTGAAGTATCAGGGATGTCCCGCCATCGAGATCGAGCCCGTATTGCAGATTGGATGTGAAACCCTCCTCAGAGTTATAACTCGGGTGAATCGCTAGAAGCGCGATTAGCATGGCGAGAACAAATACGATTATCCTGAAGTCCTTGTACAATTTCATGCTCTCCGCCTCCTTGGTCTCTGTAGATGCCATTTCAGTATTCCGGTATTAAGCATCCATGTATTCATCAAATCGGCTAATAGACCGAATATTAGCACGATCGAGATGTCGCTTATGATGCTGATCTGTGGCAACGATGGTATGATGAGGTGCGAGTACGTGGCAATAAGATACATGACTATGATTGCGGCAAGCGTTGTACCTGTCATCGTAAGTCCTGTCGTCATCGCATTCGTAACCTTGTCATCGAGATTACCACGCCGTTTGAAAAGCCGTGTCGTTAAAAGGATGTCGCTGTCCACCGAATATCCGATCAGCATCAGGAGGGCTGCGACTGTTCCGAGCGATAGTTCGATGCCTGCAACAGCTATGAATGCGGCTGCGATCGCGATATCTGAGAATGCGGAGAGCACGACCGCAACAGAAGGCACGAATGTCCGGAATATCAAAAAGACGATCACCGCCATCAGGCAGAACGATACCACGATCGCCTTGAGTGCCTGCGACTGTAGCGATTTCCCATATAGTGCGCCTGCCTGCTTGATCTCAGGAGCTGCGTACCCATAATCAGTATTAACCATCTCCGTCAGCGAATCCTGTTTATCCTCGCTCATCGGACCGAACTTGATCATCCTGCGGCTGCCTGAATCCCGCACATAGATCACCGGATAATCCGCGAATTTCTGTTGCAACATATCATGCGAATCTGTGGTGGCAAGGGTGATGATCGTGCCGCCCTCGAACTCAAATCCGAGACGCACTGGTGAACCTGTAGTCACATACATCCCGCCAAGAACGATCAATGCTATTACAAGCATGATCAGCGGTGGAATTACCAGTTGCACCGGTTTGTGAGTTCTTATGTACGAATCGAACCTTGATATGATATCTGTTAACGCCTTCGGCGTCGACGCCTCCCTCTTTTCCGATCTTGAGTGCGTTATCTGTTTCATTGTTTTATTGTTTCTCCTTCGAATATATTCGCGATCAGTTGCGCCACAGTGACTACGCTTACGCTTCTGTCAAGCGTATCGGTTGCTATGATCCCTTCCACGCCCGCGGCAAATATGCGCAGTACGGCATTTCGGACAAGCACCGGATGGATACATGCCGCAAATACCCTCTTTGCACCGTTCTCCTTTAACAAACGAGTTGTCTCCACGATCGTGCCCCCGGTTGAGATGATATCATCCAGTATAACGACATCCCTTCCCGAAACGTCCGGTTCCTTCGTCTTTATCGAGACCTCCTCCCCGCTTATGCGCGTCTTCTCCATGTAATCGAAGCCGACGCCGAGATTCTCAGATGTGGACCGTGCGAGATCGATAGCACCCTCGTCCGGTGCAATAATCATCGGATCGTTAAGTTTCATCGATGCGATGTACTCCCCGACTGCTGGCGCGGCATTGACGCTGGTCGCAGGCGCATCAAAATACGAAAGCACGCCTGGGTTGTGGATGTTCACTGTGAATACGTGGTCCGCTGTGATCGCGTGAGCAAGTGCCCGTGCACTCACAGACTCCCCGTCCTTGAACCGTTTGTCCTGCCTTGCATACCCGAAATACGGGATGACGACGTCGATCCGATCAGACGTGTCGCAGGCATCGATAAGTTGCAGAAGCGAGATGTAATCGGAATCGGTCGGTGTTGACTGTACGATCACGACATGATCGCAGGAATCGATGTTATGCACACGGAGGTATCGCTCGCCATCAGGAAATGTTGAAAATTCGGTGTCTGCAAGGTGGCATCCCAGCGTACGCGCAACTCTCCCTGCCAGTACTTGGGATGAGGGTCCGGATACAATACTTATTGACGTTTTCATTCCATATTCATGGAATTGTTGATCTGAGGACATTAATACCTTTCGTTTGCGAGGGGGCTGTCCTGCCTTGTGACGTTGGTGAGGGGTTGACATCAGCCGGTTGCGTACGGCGAAGGTGTTGCCGTATGCATACTGTTTTCTTTTGGATCAATGAGATATTGTCGCTTGGTACTTGCATCCGTGGTCACGTTTACAATTCTACGTTCTCGACCGCCGGCTGCGGGATCATCAGCGCGCCCGGGGAGGTGACCTGTCTGTCGCCGCTCACGCCCGCGGCGGCGAGCGTTGCGCCATCATACGAGGCGGAACCGCCGGCTGCGAGCCGGAGCGCTACGCACGTGTCTGCGGGGGAGAGAGTACCGTCGCAGCCCGAGGTTGCAACGTAGTGACAAGCCACGCACAGAGGGCTCAAACAGAAATGCCATGAATTGGGGCGCCATAGCTTATCCTGTATGTATGCCCCATTATGTGCAGCCCCTCTAATGCTTCCTGATCCATTGCATGCAACTCGATATCTCTGAGCCTATCAACAACTCCTGGCGGATAATATCGCTCCCCACAGCCCACGCATACGCCTGCTACGACATTCTCCACCACAACGAAGTCATTTTCGATCCTCACTGCTTCACTGACCTCTCTTTCTTCAACTTTTCCGCCGCATATCGCGCATTTTGATACTATCATTTAAACCCTCCTTCTGTAATCGATCCATCTAATCACATCTGGTTCATAAGTTGTTATAATTATTGCCGCATCATCCTCCTTTGAATACGCACAGACTACATGTATAGGTCTGTCTTCCATAGTTCTTCCGAATATGATGCAGCTTGGGAACGGCTTATCATCTGTATAGTTCTCTATTTGGAAAGGCTCAACACATCGCGTACAGTTGTGAAATTTCAAGCGTAAAAACCTTGCACATCACAATTCTGCCCGTCTCCGCACCGATCACATCCCGGATCGGATCGCTCAGATAAACGAAGCATTCGTCCGGAGTCGGTTCCGTCAACTCGTTCTGCCGAATCACCGGTCATAATCGAAGTTAACCAGGCACGAGGCTTCCGATTCCAGCCAGTCGACCGATCCGGGCTCGTATCCATCGATCTTGATTCCGCGACCGATCGCATCAAGAATCCCTTGGATCGCATCAGCGACCTCCTCCACTGTCTTGCCGGTCGTATCGATCTCATACACCTTATCGCACCAGTCCAATGCCTCGACAAGGATCACATCGACCGCCTCTGCAAGTGCGTTCTCAGAGATCTTTGCCCCGGAATACCCCCGCGCCATAAGCCGCTTCTCGAGTTCATCGGGCGCGAGACGGAGCACGATCGCGGAATCGCTGACATGGTGCGAGAGATGCCCCTCGATGACGAGATTCCCATCCCGCACATCAGCAATCCCGCAGACACGATCGTACACCGCATCCATATCAGCGACCAGGGAGTCCCGCGCTTCATCGATTCCGCGATATAGCCCCCCGTCCTTGATGAGTTCATTCAGATCGAGCACGCCCCCTATAAGAGCGGATGCAGACGTCTTCCCGGTTCCGGGCGTGCCTGTAATCCCGATGATCATGGTCGTGACCGAATCTTTCGTACCAGGTCCCGAAGCGCATCCGCGACCTCGTAGCCGGACGCGGCCCAGTGCACGACCACGCCATCGATGCCGTTAATCTCGACGAGCCCGGACCGCTCGGACTGGCAGCACCGTGCGATGAATGGCTTTGTGATCTGGTACAGGTTTGATGTCCGCGAGCAGATGTTAGTGAATTTGTAGTCGAGGCCAGGAAAACGCTCCTCAAGGATCATCTTCGAGATGTCGCACCCGATCAGGGTGGCGGGCGCCGTTATCTCTTCGCTATCCAGGTATCTCCCGGATAGACCTGACGTGAAGCATGGGAAGACCGCATCCTCGCTTTCGAACTGCCGCAGGTCCAGGATGTTCTCGGTGAACACGACACCGAGTTCGCCGAGCAGACAGCTGTTGAGTTGCCCGACTATGTATGTGAGCCAGCCCGGAACAGGCGGGATCACATCGATCACATCGATCTCGAGGAGGTCGCCCGGATCGGGTCTGTGCACAAATGTGAGATGCTGGTCCACGCTTTTGAAGATGACTGTGTTTACCGCATCCGTGCAGCATCCGTGCGCTGTTTTCACAAGTTCGGTGCGGTTGTGCATATTTACCAGTTTACCGTATTGTACAACCTCTTCTCCGGATGCAATCCGGGCAAGCGATGTTACCGTCCTGAATAACCCCTCTCCTTCGCTTGTCACACTGTAGACCGCGCAGCCGTCTGCCGCAAAGATGAGCAGGTACTCTGAGAGGAAGTATATCTCAGACTCCGCGGCCCGACTGGTCTTGCGGCGCAGAAGTTCATCTTGCGCGTCAGAGAGCGTATCATCGGTGCGGATCGCGCCCACGCATTTGTATTCGGCTGGGAAGATCATATCAGCATCCATCCTTGTTGTCTGGTTCTCTACCTGCCAGATGAACAGATAACGGACGCTCTGGTCAATAAATCTTTGTGTTGGAGCCGTACATCCATATACCGGCACTGTCTAAAAATCCGAGTGTTTTCCGCCGATTTACTCGATTCGTGCCATTCGTCCAAACGTGACATTCGCGATAAAATCACGAATGGCAACGAATATCGCGAATTACACGAATCTCGAAACCACAACATTGATAGGAGATCACGCCATCACTGATTTGATGAGCAAAAAAAAGATTGCAAGACAAACTGCGGAAGAGAACGAATCCGCTGAAGCTGTCACACCGCCAATCGACCGGCATAAGCGGCACGTCGATGGCATCAAGAAGACCGTTATATCATCTATTCTCGGCATAGCATCCGGCGTAATATGCTATCATTTCCTGGATCCACAATCGAGTAATTTCTCATACCTGATACTGCTGCTGGCATTCTACATCCAGAAGCCCATTTATATATACTTGGGAATGGATGCAAACCAGTTTACATGGAAAGACTGGTTCTATATAGCGTTCATGACTATGATCCTCTGGTTCGTATCGTGGACATTGCTCTTAACTCCATGTCAGATCGGATGAATAAAAGAATCCTTGCCGTTCTGCTGGTTCTTGTAGTCGCAGCATCCGGGTGCATAAACACCCACCGCATCGAGGATACCAGGGTTTCGATGAACACCGATGTGACCATCACGGTGATGCACCCTGATGTATCCGAAGCGGACCGTGCCATCGGTCGCGCGTTTGCGGAGGTCTACCGGATCGAGCATCTGATGAGTTGTACCGAAGAAGGAAGCGAGGTTACAAGACTGAATAATAACGGGTCCCTCCCGAACGCATCTTCTGATTTGCGATATGTCGTTACCAAATCGGTCGGGTATTCGGAATTAACAGGTGGATCGTTCGACATCACTGTTTTACCGGTTATAAATCTATGGAAAGATAGAATGCGTGCCGGATCGCCCCCGACCGATGATGAGATAAACGAGACACTGGAACTGGTGAATTATGAAAATATAACGATTAGAAACAGCAGCATCTCATTTAGTCAGGGATCGATGGGGCTCACTCTCGGCGGCATTGCAAAGGGGTACGCGATCGACCGGGCGATCGAGGTGCTAAAGGAGCATCATATAAAGCATGCGCTCGTGAATGCCGGTGGCGATATCCGGGCGATTGGTTCCAAGACGGAAGATGAGCCATGGAATGTCGCTCTCCGTAATCCGAAGAACAGAACCGAGTATATAACCGTCTTAAACCTGTGCGACATGTCTGTTGCAACGAGCGGGAATTATGAACGGTATTTCAGCGAGGAGGCGCGGGCATCGCACATCGTCGACCCGAAGACCGGATATGCAACCGATGAACTGTTAAGCGCGACGATCATTGCAGAGAGCGCAACCGATGCCGATGCACTGGCGACTGCTGTATTCGTGCTCGGTGAGGTGGATGGCATGGAACTGATCGAGCGTCTGGATCGGGTCGAGGGGCTTATCATCACCCGGGACCGACGTATTCTGCGATCGAGCGGGTTTGAGGAGTTTGAGGATCGCGGTATGTCGTGAGATCGCTTTGGGGGTGTAGTTCTTGCGGATGATTGGTGCATGAGCCGTAGAAGCGCGGATGAATTTATGTGATTGCACGCGCTATAGTATGAATCATAGTGCAAAGGAGGAGAAAGTATGGAGAGGAAGAGCCCCACAATCGTTGTTACTGGAGATGTCTGCATTGACTGGCTGCAATGGCCCACAAAACCGGAAGACAAGGGGCTAAACTGGAAACTTTACGCAGGAACGCGCATGTCCGCAAAACCCGGAGGTGCGCTTCTTTTAGGAGATTTTATGCGCACTGCAACCGGCATCACTGTGGTTTCGCCGCAGTTGAAGGATATAGGTAAAATTTCTCCGAAAGTCCTCCTTCACTCAAACGCCGAATTGGAGCTTTTCCCATATTCATCGGACCGCAGGGAGATGGACAAAGACCGGATGGTTTACCGAATCGGGCGTTGCAGAGGGTTTACAGGACCAACTGAAGACTTTCCGGTGCCGCTTTCTTTCGAAGATGACGATCCTCGTGCGGATATGGTGGTTCTCGATGATGCAGGGAACGGATTTCGCGATGATAAAACGAGATGGCCTTTGGCGATACAGGACGAAGGGGAAAACCCCGTCGTGATATGCAAGATGCACCGCCCTCTTGCTTCCGGTGATCTGTGGGAGCACGTCTCAAAGAATCATTCCGAAAGGCTGGTTGTGGTCGTGACCGCGGACGATCTGCGTGCAAGCGGCATGAACATCAGTCGCTCTCTTTCATGGGAGCGGACCGCCAAGGAATTCGTCTGGCAGATGGCATACAACGCAGGAATAGGGCTTACAGACTGTACAAATCTCGTGGTTCGCTTCGGTCTCGAAGGCGCGATCCATTATACATTGGTGGGCGACCGCGCAATATCCCGGCTGTACTTCGATCCGACCATGAGCGAGGGTGACTTTACGCACAACTACCCCGGAAAGATGCAAGGAATCTCTTCCGTATTCGTTGCCGCACTTGCAGCAAGGATTACAGTCCAGTGTGATCAGGGGGATCCACTCTCTGATGCAGTGGGAAGGGCTGTGCGTGATGGGCTGAATGCTTCTAGAGAACTTGTCAGACGCGGTTTTGGAAAGGACGCTGAACGTGAACCTGAATATCCCTACCCCGTAGCTGGTATCTTTTTAGCCAGTGAACAGAGAGGCGATCACATCGCTGATGTGGCAATATCTGGTCAGAACACGGCAGAGGATGCGGACCCGCACTCGTGGTGCATCCTTAAAGAGATAAACGATCCCGTGCTGGAGCATATCGCTTATGGAATTGTAAAGGAAGGGGAGACTGCTGCACTTAACAACGTCCCAATAGGTAACTTCGGGAAGTTAAAGAGTGTTGACAGGAATGAGATTGAGAGCTTTCACAGTATAAAGAACCTGATGCGGGAATATATCGAATCAGAGAGCTGTACACGCCCACTTTCAATAGCGGTCTTTGGTTCACCCGGTTCTGGCAAATCCTTTGGCATAACCGAGATCGCAAAGAGTATCGCTTCAGGTAGGATTGAGATAGTGAAGTTCAATCTTTCCCAGTTCGATTCAAAGTCTGATCTGATCAGCGCGTTTCATAAAGTCCGCGACCTTGCACTGGAGGGGAAGATTCCGCTCGTCTTTTTTGATGAGTTCGATTCGGATTTTAATGGGAAACTTGGCTGGCTGAAATACTTTTTAGAACCGATGCAGGACGGAAAATTCATGGAACGGGAGACGATGCATCCCATCGGCAGATCGATCTTTGTCTTTGCAGGCGGAATAAACAACACATTTGAAAGATTCTCGGGAGACGGTGTCGATGATGCCGCTACCATGGACCCTGAAGAAGAGAGGGCGTATAAAGATGCGAAAGGACCCGATTTCACAAGCCGTCTGCGCGGTTACGTAAATATAAGGGGACCTAATCAGAGGGGGTCCGACGATACGGTATTTCTAATCAGGCGGGCGATGCTACTTCGTTCACTACTCGAACAGAAGGTAGATAACCTCTTTGACAGCAGAAAACATCTCAGAATCGATGATGGCGTGCTGCGAGCACTGATCAACGTCAAAAGTTATAAACACGGCACACGTTCGATCGAAGCCATCATCGAGATGAGCATGTTAAACGGGCGCAGGTCATGGGAACAGGCATATCTTCCTGCAAAGGAGCAGCTCAAGCTGCATCTCGACGAAGAGTCGTTCTCGCGTCTTCTGGGTGGGTGACGCGATACTTAGTGCGTCGCGGGAAACTGAGGTAAGACCCTGCACCACCCAGCAAAATCCACAAGAATAAAGACCGCCCGCGTCTTCGTCTCCTCGACATTCAGCGATATGCATGCGGAGCGGGACTACCTCAACCGATTCGGATGCAAGCGAGCGGTTGCCCTGATGGCAACAAAATGCCATGATGGCTACACCCATTGTCTAAATCCCATCAACCGTGTCAACCACAGCTTATGTTCACGGCTGATCGCCCTTTCTGTATATTCCACAAGTTTGACAAGTTCGTCTTCATCCGAATCAGTTTCATCCATTCCCTAAAGCAGTTCAATCAGATCATCCTTCTCAAGTCCGGTCTGTTGGAGAATGTCGAGAAGTGTGCCTTTTGCAAGTTCCCTATGCAGTGGGACAACGGTTTTATAGGTTATTCCATGGGCGACCTTTTGAAGTGACACATGGCCCCCCCTCTGCCGCACTTCGATAAAACCAGCTCGTTTCAGTGCAGCTATAAGTTTTTTACCCGATATGATGGGGAGCTTACGCATGGGCAACTTCAACTGTGGTCCAGAACGGTGTGGATGTCCCACTGGGCAGGTCATCTACACCAAAACTCTCGATATAAAGATCTATGGCTTCCTTGATGTTCGCCTGCGCTTCTTCAATGGACTCGCCCTGAGAAGTCACACCGAGCGCGGGGCATCTCGCAATAAAGAACTTGTCTTCCTTCACGATGGATACAATGAATGTTCCCATATCAACCTCTGATTCTGTTATGGGGCTATTCTGACCCCGTTATAGATTAACCTTGCTCTTCGATCTCTTATGATATCCGGGATCCGCAATTCCCATAGACACCCAACTTGTATAGAGTCAGAACCCGCAACATACCTGTCGCAGGAACATGGACCTCTGATCGCTCTTTCTTCAGTCATAAGCTGACCTTTCCATGAATACATGAATCGCTCGAGAAATCCTCACAGACCATCCAGATCCCGCTTCAACACAGCAATCCACCACCATCTCGCTATATCTACAAGATCCTTACTAAACTGTCCTGATACCCGGTAGACCCCTTTCTTATTCGTGATCATTCCGGAACCGAGCAGTTTGTTCCGCATGGCATAAAATGATGATCTGCTGACCCCTAACTCGCAGAGCAGTTCTGCCCACTCGGTCGTCCGTATCGGATTTCCGGATGCCTCCCGTTCGAGGATCATCTCAAGGAATCTCTGCCCCCTAATAGCGGTGCTCTCGTCCTGGAAGAGCCGGCGCATCAGTTCATAGAACGGATCGCGGGATGCGGTGACTCTCGCGTTTGCGTCTGATCTGATGATAAAACTGGTCGAGGTGCGCGGAGCATCCTTCACCAGCGTCATGTCGCAGTCTGGGTTTTTGCGTCTACAGATCTTCGCAGCACCGATCTCACAAGATCGACATACTCATCACGCAGCGTGTAGACGATATGCGTCTTGTATGACTGCTTCTGCGCATGGAGAATGCCAAGTTTGGATTGGATATATCCAACCATCGATGCAACGGTCTTGTGGGTGACCTTGAATTTCTTGGAGAGAGCGTCATGCAGAAGATCTACGGTTATCCGTTTAACCTTCAGTATGGTTTTCATAACGGCATAACGAATCCCATCGGCATCCAGCTCAAGATACCGCTCCAGTCTCCTCTTGATTTTTGTTCGAAATGAACTCATGCATACCATCCCATAAATTATATCTCAAATATATGGTATATATATCTTTCTCACAGTTGAGCGAATCTCGCTGCTTCGCCAAGTTCCTCTTCGATCCTTAAGAGTTGGTTGTACTTGGAGGTGCGCTCTGACCTGGCAGGTGCTCCGGTCTTTAAGAGATCCGCGCCGATTGCAACAGCAACATCAGCGATCATCGAGTCGCAGGTCTCGGCAGACCGGTGACTCACCACAACCCGGTATCCGTTCCTGTGCGCCAGATTTGCAGCATCAAACGCCTCTGATACCGTTCCGATCTGGTTTAACTTCAGTAGCAGCGCATTCGCGGCTTTCGAATCGATCCCGCGCTGCAACCGCTCGATGTTGGTCACAAAGAGATCGTCACCGATGATGACCCTGTCCGTTGCCGCGGTCAGTAGGGCGAAGTCCTCGAACGCCTCTTCGTGGAACGGATCCTCGATTAAGAAGATCGGATACGTCTTCAAGAGGTCAAGATAGTAATCGACCATCTCGCTGCCGTCGAGTTCTGTACCGTCGATCCGATACTTCCCGTCTTTGAAGAACTCGGATGCAGCGGCATCGACCCCGAGTGTGATCTCTGCGGTGGTGTAACCTGCCTCTTCGATGGCGGAGGCGACCGCATCGAGCGCCTGACTGGTATGATCCATCGGCGGCGCATATCCGCCCTCATCGCCGACATTGCCTGCGCCTGATCCGTACTTCGCAGTCAAGATGCCTTTGAGTTCGTGATAGACCTCCGCCCCGATCCGTATCGCTTCCGCGCACGTTGATGCGCCTTTCGGCTGGATCATAAACTCCTGGATCGCAAGGTCGTTTCCGGCATGTTCGCCACCGTTTAAGACGTTCATGGTCGGGCAGGGCAGCACACACGCCCGGATGCCTCCCAGATACGCATACAATGGCAGACCCGCGGAATCCGCGGCAGTCTTTGCAGCAGCCATCGAGACGCCGAGTATGGCATTCGCGCCAAGCTTCGACTTGTTCGGCGTACCATCGAGATCGATCATCGTCTGATCGATCGCGCGCTGGTTCCGCACGTCCATGCCGATGATCTCGTTTCTGAGTGCGGTGTTCACGTTCTCCACCGCCTTCAAAACACCCTTCCCTTGATACCGATCACCGCCGTCCCTGAGTTCGAGCGCCTCGTTTGTGCCTGTTGACGCGCCCGAAGGCACGCCAGCGCGCCCAAAGCCGCTTGGCGTCTCAAGATCAACCTCGATTGTAGGATTCCCGCGTGAATCCAGTATCTCTCTTGCGTGAATATATTCGATTGTGTATGGCAAGAATACCACCGTTTCCACGATTGTACTTCGAGTATTTGGGTTTCTGGTATTTAATGGTGACGGCTGTGAGATCGACACATTCTTATTGCATGACATTCATCCAATAATAAAATACAAACTAAAATACAAACAGGAGAGATAGTTAGAAATGGACAACACATTATATCTTGCGCCCGTGGCAGGCATTATCAGTCTGGTGTTTGCGGGCGTGTTTGCGTATCTCGTTTTGAAACAACCGACGGGTACAAAAGAGATGCAGGAGATCGCAGCGGCGATACAGGAGGGTGCGATGGCGTATCTGAACCGCCAGTACAGAACGGTTGCAATCGTTGCGATCATACTTGCCGTCCTGATGTATGCCATGCTTGATGATGGGGCAAAGATCGCTTTCGGGTTCCTTGTCGGCGCAGTAGCATCCGCGTTGGCAGGATACATCGGCATGAATGTCTCGGTTCGCGCGAATGTGAGAACCGCAAACGCTGCAAAGGACGGTCTTGAAAAGGCACTCTCGATCGCATTCAGGGGTGGTGCGGTGACAGGGCTTGCAGTGGTTGGTCTTGCACTGCTCGGCACAAGCGGTTTTTACATACTGTACGGCGGGGTGCCGGAAAACGTCGATCTGATCGTCGGCTTTGCCTTTGGCGCAAGTCTGATCAGTCTCTTTGCGAGGGTCGGAGGCGGGATCTACACGAAAGCCGCTGATGTCGGCGCTGATCTCGTCGGCAAGGTGGAGGCAGGAATTCCGGAGGATGACCCCAGGAACGCGGCTGTGATTGCAGATAACGTCGGGGACAACGTCGGGGACTGCGCGGGTATGGGCGCGGATCTCTTCGAGACGTATGTGGTCACATCGCTTGCCGCGATGCTTCTTGGAGCGATTGTGGTCGCACAATACCCTTATGCGGTCACGTATCCACTGATTCTCGGATCGGTCGCGATTCTTGCATCGATAATTGCAATATTCTGCGTCAGACTCGACAAGAGCAAGAATATCATGCGTGCCCTTTACAAGGGTGTGGCGGCAGCGGCACTGATCTGTCTTGTGGCGTTTTATTTCGTAACCGAGTGGATGATGGGCGATATCAGATTCTGGTATGCGTCGATCGTCGGAATCGTGATCATGGTGCTGATCGTAATCATCACCGAGTATTACACAGCACTCAATTTCAGACCTGTGAAGGCGGTCGCACGCGCAGCTGAGACCGGTGCGGGCACAAATATCATATCAGGGTTAGCTATTGGTCTCGAAAGCACAGCGATGCCGGTTATCGTGATCTGCGCAGGCATCCTGGCATCGTTTGCTGTGGTTGGCGGGATTGCAGATCCTGCGATCGGCGTGTATGGCATTGCAATAGCTGCGGCTGCGATGCTCTCCACGACAGGGATCATCGTTGCCCTCGATTCGTACGGACCGATCACAGACAACGCAGGAGGCATCGCAGAGATGGCTTCGCTTCCAGCGAGCACGAGAGACGTGACCGATAAACTCGATGCCGTCGGAAACACCACGAAGGCGGTGACGAAAGGGTATGCGATCGGATCAGCCGCTCTTGGAGCGCTGGCGCTCTTTGCTGATTACAGGCACAAGGTAGGGCTTGGTCCCGGCGAACTCGGTCTTGACAACCCGCTGGTACTGGTCGGGCTCTTCATTGGAGGACTCCTTCCGTTCCTGTTCAGCGCAGTTACGATGAATGCGGTCGGGAAAGCCGCTTTTAAGATCGTGGAAGAGGTAAGAAGGCAGTTTCGAGAGATCCCCGGAATCATGGAAGGGACGACGAAGCCGGAGTACGGGAAAGCGGTTGACATCGTGACAAAAGCAGCGATCAACTCGATGGTGATCCCGGGCATCCTCGCAATCGGCGTTCCATTAATCGTCGGGATCTTGCTCGGCAAGGTTGCGCTCGGCGGTTTTCTGATCGGGATTATTGTTGTCGGGCTTTTGATGGCGCTATTTATGGCAAACAGCGGCGCTGCATGGGATAACGCCAAGAAGTTAATCGAGGACGGTGCGCACGGCGGCAAGGGCTCTGAGGCACATAAGGCAGCGGTCGTTGGTGATACGGTCGGCGATCCGTTCAAGGACACGTCAGGACCTGCGCTAAATCCGCTCATCAAGGTGGTCAACATCATCGCGATACTCTTCGCCGCGATGTTCGGAACCGGACTTCTGTTTGGAGGAGGAATCCTCTGAACAGTCTTTTTTTCTGAGCGGGAAACCGTGTCGTGGACCTCAGAAGGTTCATATACCACTCCGTAAGCGCGATTTGGAATTCTAACATTTCAGGTAACTACTCAGGTATGCTGATTGGTCTCCCGATTGCGATCCTGTATTTTCTGGCAAGAAAAATAACCGCGGAGGGCGCAAAGGAACGCAGAGCATTTAACCTGTTATCCCCCCTCCGCGCCCCTCTGCGTACTCTGCGGTTATATTCCGTGTTTGGTTACAGTATGCCTATGTCCCGGGTAGTTCCTGCATAGTGAAGTCCCCCGATAGTGGTTTAGGTACTTGAGTAGTTACCATTTCAGAACATAGTTTTAGAGGACGGGATTGTTCATGCGAAATGATTTTATGCCTTCGTCGCTGTTCGCTACACCCACAGTCACGAATGCTCACGTTTAAACGAATCTCACGAATGTAGGGGGGTTGGTTGGCTATGAATGATCCGGACCGTGTTTGATGCATAAAGCAATCAATGCGCTGCCTGCACACACAACCATTCGACGTGTCAATAACCAAAATCAAGAGTCGTTTCCGTTTCTTGCAAGAAATCGACCCCGAGTATCGCTTCAACACCCTCATCATCGATGTCATCCGTCCCAAACGGCTTATCCGAAACGCCAACCGTCATTATGATCTCAAACCCGCTCCACAGTTCCCTGATCGTTACATCAGCATACTTTCCTTCCAATATAGTATCAGACGCACAAATCGCCTTGAAAACTCCGTATAAGTCAGAATTAACTTTACCTGCCAACCGTCCGCTAATCACGGTTTCCATCAGCACCGGTATCTATAATTGCGACAGTCGTGGCTTTCCGATTGCCATATTCAATCTCAACCGGTCGGTAAATCCTTCCCATGTTTGCCACCACTCATTATCCATAATATTCTACTTCTTCTTTTGTAGTTATGCAAATCGCCCCGGACACCAACAAAATCCCCTTCTGTGAATATATCGAGTTGGTCTCTGTATAATTCCTTCAATCGGGATATTACACCCCCTCTTCGCTCTTTGTCCACTTCGTATTTGATCTCCTTGATCTCAATCGTTCTCATCACCATGGTGGTTTTTTTGTCTGTCTGGTATATGGGAGTTGCTATCTGCCCGTACATGGATCGAAGAAGATCAAGCCGCTTGATCGTTCCAAAATGGATGAGCGGGGTGGAATCGCTTACAGTGATCATCCAAGATCCTCTTCGAGTTCTTCCATTCCGTATCTCAGATACACGCACCAAGCTCCTCAAGAGTTTTTCGCATTCGTTTTCTCCTGATTCTGTATGTACAGCCCCACAACCGTCCACGCGGGCGGAAACCTGCACCATTATGTACACCTGCGCACACATAATCATCCATGACCTGCCTGATCTTCGATCCATTCATGGGCGCATCCGGGGACATGATCATCGCGTCCTTAATCGATCTTGGAGCAAATCCCGTGCATATCAAAGAGATCATGGAATCGGTGGCGCCAGTCACCGTGGATATCGAAAGGACTACGAAGAAAGGGATCTCTGCAACGCAGGTCCGCGTGTCAGAGATTGCAGACAAATCAAAAACCAGCACATATCCTGAGATCGTAGCAGATATCCGGTCGTCGGGATTACCAGATCCCATCACCAGAGACGCTCTCGCCATCTTCAGCCGCATCGCCTCGGCAGAATCGAGGGTTCACGGTGTAAGCGAGGACGAACTCCATCTCCACGAACTCGGGCAGGCAGATGCCATAGCAGATGTGGTTGGCGCATCTGCCGCGATCCACGATCTCGCGCCTTCGAAGGTCTTCTGCGCCAGGATAGTTGCAGGCAGGGGGTTTGTGGATACTGCGCACGGGAGATGCCCGGTGCCGGCACCGGCAACGCTCGAGATCCTCGCAGGTTCCGGGCTTTCGTGGGAGTACGGGAGCATCGAGCATGAATTGCTGACCCCGACCGGTGCTGCGATACTCGCGCATCTGGCAGATCGGGCAGAACCCGGTGGCAGTGGGGGCAGTGGTGGTGGATGCGTCGCAACCGGTATCGGGTATGGGGCAGGGAAGGCGGATCTCGAGATTCCGAACGTACTGCGCGTCATCCGGTGCGAAGATGAGTGCCGGGGTCAGGGGCAGGGTCATGTCCATGGGCATATCCCTGGCAGGGGTGCGTATGCAGATATGGATCGGGGCGGGGACGCATCCCTCGGGTGGGATGGTGTGGAGGTGCTCGAGACATCGGTCGATGACGTGACCGGTGAGGTGCTCGGCAACCTGATCGATGAACTGATGGCGATGGGCGCTAATGATGCGATCGTGATCCCTGCGACGATGAAGAAAGGACGGAGCGGGCATCTGATCCAGGTGATCGCAAAACCCGGGGACTCGGCACGGATCGCACGCAGGATCATCGAGGAGACCGGTTCGCTTGGCGTGCGGATCTCAGCCACCAAGCACAGGTTGATCGCAAAGCGGAGGATGGAGTCGGTCAGGATCGAGATCGATGGCGCGGAGTGGGATGCCGCGGTCAAGATAGCGACCGATGAAGACGGCTGCATCCTTTCCATATCAGCCGAGTTTGAGGATGCGAAGACGATTGCGCAGAAGACAGGCGTGCCTGTGCGCGAGGTGATGCGCAGGATCGTGGATCTTGCATGGATCGTGAGAAAGCCCACGCCATCGGGGCGGAGTGTCACATTGCGCGGTGTTGAATCAATCACGAATGGGCACGAATAAACGAATGTCACGAATCGGAACTGGTAAATTCGTGTTATTCGTCAATTCGTGACATTCGTGATAAAAACTGTCATGTAAAATCTTTAAAACCGTAGTAACACCAGACGACGTGACAGTTCATGCCATCAGGAAACACTTAAATCAAGTACGCTGTAACATAGAACCAACATGGCACGAATGTATTCACGACGGAAAGGAAAATCAGGATCGACGAGACCCTACCGGAAGGAAAATCCGCCATGGGTCGACATGGGTGCAGAGGAGCTTGAGCAGATCATCATCGACCTGTGGAAGCAGGATAAATCCACGAGCGAGATCGGGATGATTCTCCGGGACCGGTACGGCATCCCAGACGCCACATTGATCACGCAGAAGAAGATCATGCAGACGGTTTCGGATCACGACATGGCGCCGAACGTTCCTGAGGGGATGCGGAACCTCATCGTAAAAGCGCTCAGGTTACGCACGCATCTTGCAGAAAATAAGAAAGACGTTCATAACAAGCGTGCGCTGCAACTGACCGAATCCAAGATACGAAGACTTGTGAAGTACTATCGCAGAACAGGTACGCTTCCCAAGGACTGGGTGTACCGGGCAGATACCGCAGAGATGCTGATTACACGGTAACGATGGTAATCTACAAAAATTACGACGATCTTCCGATGATAGAGCTTCCTCTCGGGCAGGAGGTATTCATCAGCGACAGCACGATCAGGGACGGCTCGCAGATGCCGGGCATTGTGATGAAAAGGAGGCACAAACTCAAGATCTACGAATTTTTACACGAGATCGGGATCGAGAAACTGGAGACGTTCGTTTTCCAGAAGCGGGATCGGGATGTCATCAAAGCCATGCAGGATATCGGATACGAGTGCCCTGAGATCACTGGATGGGCTCGTGCTCTGCCTTCTGATATCGATTTCGTGCTTGATGTGGACGGTATTGCCGAGGCGGGAATGCTGATGTCGGTCTCTGATTCGCACATCTTTGATAAGATGCAACTTAACAGTCGGGAGGAGGCGAGCGAACGGTATCTGGATGCACTCCAGTATGCGGTCGATCACGGGCTACGCACCCGCGCACATCTCGAGGATGTGACCCGTGCCGATATGTCAGGGTTTGTATATCCTCTGGTAAAGGAGATCATCGATATCGATCCTGATTGCACAGTTCGAATATGCGACACTCTCGGTTTTGCGGTTCCGTTCACAGATGCGTGTGAACCATACAGCATCCCGAAGGTCGTGTCGACATTCAGGGAACTCGGCGTGAAGAACATCGAGACGCATATCCATGATGATTTTGGGCTCAGCGTCTCATCAGCGCTTGCAGGATTCTGGTATGGCGCGAACTGGTCGAGTCTGACGTTTCTCGGGATCGGGGAGCGGAGCGGAAATACGGAACTCGAGAAGATCCTACTATTCCTCGTAAGGAGGGTTGGAGGATTCGAGAAATACGACCTCTCCTGCATGGTACAGTTTGCAGAGTATATGGAACATCACGTAGGGATCAGGATACCGAGAAACAAGTCGATCGTTGGCAGGAACGTCTTCGTGCACGAGAGCGGGATACACACCGCCGGTGTAATCAAAAATCCCTTCACGTACGAACCGTATCCGCCCGAGATCATCGGTGCAGAGCGGCAACTCTTGATCGGGGACTCATCCGGCAGGGAGGTAGTCCGGCACAAGGTCGAGGAGGCGCTCCATGAACTGATGCAGGTGAAGGTCAGCATCGAGAAGAACGACCCGAGAATCGCAGAGATCCAGAAGGACATTCAACGGCTGTACGACGAGGAAGAGCGGGTTTCATGCATCTCGGATGAGGAACTGACACGGTATGTCGAGAAGTATTTCATGCTCGCCATGATCGTGGATGGCGAAGAGGTGCGCGATATCGAGGAGGAATAAGACCCCTGGCATGGATCAGGGGACGATACTTCTCGTGGATATGGACGGGTTCTTCTCGTCCATCGAAGTGGTCAGGCATCCCGAACTTGCAGGGCTGCCAGTGGTGGTCGGCGCGGACCCAAAAGGGGGCGCGGGCAGGGGGGTTGTTAGTACCTGTTCTTATGAGGCGCGGGAGTATGGCATCCATTCAGGAATGCCGATCTCCAGGGCATACCGGTTGTGCCCTGACGCAAGGTTTCTGCCGGTTGATATGGCTCTGTATCAGGCGGTCTCCGGACGGATCATGAAGATCCTTGCGAGCTACGCAGATACGTTTCAGAGAGTCAGCATCGATGAGGCGTTTATCCGGGTAAAAACGGATGATCCGGAAGATGCCATCGAAACGGCACAGGATATCAAAAAAGAGATACTCGCGAAGGAAAGACTGACGTGTTCCATCGGGATGGGTCCTAATAAACTTGTAGCGAAGATTGCATCCGATGTCCGGAAGCCTGATGGCTTGACCGTTGTCGCGCCTGACGAGGTATACGAGTTCCTTGACCCGATGCCTGCAAAAAAGATTCCCGGCATCGGGAAGAAGACAGGACAAGTGCTCAAGAGTATGGGAATCGAGACGATACGTGATCTCAGGGAGTGCGATGCCAGAAAACTTGTTTTGAGGTTTGGAAAGTGGGGGTACCGGATGCATGATCTTGCATGCGGCATCGATAGAAGCGAGGTAAAAGAAGACCACACAGTCAAATCGATAGGTAGGGAGCTGACATTCGAGGAAGACACATCCGATCCGGGGCTTATCTACGATTCGATCGATGCACTCGCCGATGCGACGCACCGCGCCCTGTCAAATGCCGGATACCTATTCCGGACCGTGTCTGTGAAGGTCAGGTTCGAGGATTTTGATACGCGTACACGATCAAGGAGCATCGGATTCCCAAGTTCCGATCCGGAACTGGTTAAAAACATCTCAAAGAACCTGATAAGCGAGTTCACAGGAGTTGCGAAGATACGGCTGATCGGAATAAGATTATCGAATCTCCGGATGGCGGATAATGGATCGTCAGGAGCGACCCATCGGTGTCACGCCTCCCGGGCAGGCATTACGAGACAGACTTCGATATACGAGTTTATCCTGTGATCCGGATTTTCTGGCAAACCCGGTCCCGGAACAGGCATCCGAACGCATGCAAGAGCTCCTGGATCTCCGGACTACCCCCAATCGATCCCGAGTTTCTCCACCACCTTCTCAGGAGTGGATTCATAAGCGTGGATGATCGTTGCTATCGCCTTAAAATCATTGATCTTGTTATCGATAAGGTATTCGAGAACCTTCTGCCGGCGTACCAGTTCCGCTTTTAATTCATTAGCGGTCCAGCCCCGCCTCGCCTCTATGTCCTTGAGCGCCTTTGACTCGCCGACACGTTCGATCACGTCATTCATAGGATTCCACACAAAGATATCGTTCGTCCTGATGTTTTTCGTGACCGGATCGATGTCAGTAATCTCCACAATCTTTGTGGACCTGCGGGTACGCTGCCCTTTCACGTATATCTGCGCCTGGATGCTTATGATATCGAGAGCCTGGATCATCGTTCTCGGTACACTGATCGGAGGATTCTCGAGACGGTGTATCGCTGATGCAACGGAATCGGCATGCATCGTCGAGAACGTTGTGTGCCCTGTACTCATCGCCTGGAACAGTGTGAGCGCCTCCTTGCCCCTGACCTCGCCGACCAGCAGATACTCAGGGCGCTGCCTGAGCGCGGCTTTGAGGAGGTCGTACATATCGATCGCACCGCGCTCATCGGCGGTGAACGCATCCCTCGTCACCCCCGGAATCCAGTTCGGATGCGGGAGCTGCAGTTCCCTTGTGTCCTCGAGCGTCACGATCTTTGCCCTCTCTGGCATAAAGAGCGATACTGCGTTGAGTGATGAAGTCTTCCCGGACGCTGTTCCGCCTGCAAAGATCAAACTCTTGTTGTTCTCGATGCATACCCAGAGATAAGCCATATTTTCGGATGAAAACGTCTTCCAGTTGATCAGATCGATTGGCGTTAATGGAACGTCCTTGAACTTCCGTATCGTAAACGTGCTGCCATGTGCGGTCACTGCCGTTCCAAGCGTCATCTGGATTCTTGAGCCGTCCGGCATCGCAGCATCGACCATCGGCTCTGCTATTGAGATGTGCTTGCCGCTGCGCTGCGCAAGTCTGATGATAAACGAATCCAGTTCCTCCTCTCCGAAGACGACTGACGTAGGGATATTCAAATATTTTTTATGATATAAATAAATTGGAAGATCAAATCCGTTGCATGATACATCCTCGATGGTGCTGTCATGCATCAGCGCATCGAGTTTTCCGAACTTGATAAAATCTCTGACGGTATAATACAGTATCTTTTCAAGCGTCGGGACATCTACATCGATCGCATAGTCGCGCACGATCGATCTAACATTTTTAACAAGAATCTCTTCCTTATCTTCCTCTCTTTTGATATCCTCTACCAAAAGCGCATCCCTGAGTCGGGATCGGATCTCTTCGAGGAAATCCCTCTCGAATCCGCCCAGATGCGGTTCAATCACCTGGTACCACAGGTTGTCCCGCTCATTATTGTGGAGGACCACAACAAACGCATAAGGCTCATTCACCCAGTATCTATCGATCTCGTCATATCCTTCCTTCCCATCAAATAAAACGAGAGGGCCATGTTTTTCCGGATCGTATGGCTCAAATCCCACTTCTTCCTTTTTGAAAAGATTCGTAAGCCTGTCCATGATCGACGGCTTCTCCTTTTCAGAGAGATCGTCCTGTTGTTCCTTGAGTCTCTCAATATCCTCCTCGAGATGATGGATCAGTTCCTCTTTAATGATCTCTTCGGCACCACTACCTTCATCTGGCTTTGTTTCACCGGGATCTGTGTCGGGCTTGGTTGGAATCTCGAGTTCCCCCGGCATCTCCAATATCTTTTCCGACCCCTCTGCTTCTGCCATTTCAGAGGGCTCACCCTGTTGTTCCCTGAGCCTCTCAGTATCCCCCGTGAGATGATGGATCAGGTCATCTTTAATGACCTCTCCGGCATCAGTACCGTCATCCGACTTTGTTTCACCGGGATCTGTGTCGGGCTTGGTTGAAATCTCAGATTCCCTAGCCATCTCCAATATCTTTTTCATCCCCTCTGCTTCTGCCATACTTAACCGACCTCCATTTAACTATTGTGTCAAGCATTCTAATAAATCTTCGGTATCTACTTTTTCGGATGCTTCTATGCTTGAGCGGTACTAAGTAGATCCAAACAGATACATTACACCAAACTATAATGACCCGAAAACACCGGAAGAGATGGATCAAGAACATTGCCGGGCAGCAGATAAAGCGGCTCTTCGAACTCGCCGAATTGGTATCAGAAGCGCGCCCGCCCATGGCTGACCGTTACGTCCACATAGCAAGACGGATCGGGATGCGGCATCGCGTACGCATCCCCGCGCACCTGAAGCGCAGGATGTGCAAACACTGCGGAAAGTATCTTGTTCCAGGCAGAACATGCCGGGTGCGGCTGAACGGCACCTGCGTGGTCGTGACATGTCTTGCCTGCGGAAAACAGACCAGATATCCATATCACCATGACCGCAATCATACTCCCAACAAAGAACGAGAGTGAATCCATCAGGGGGACCATCGACCGCATACGAAGCGTCTGCTCTGACCGGATCGTGGTGGTCGATGGGCACTCTGCCGATGGAACCGCCAAGATCGCAAGGCAGATGGGCGCCATAGTCATATCCGACAACGGGAAGGGGAAAGGGGATGCGCTTCGGGTTGCTTTTGAGTACGTGGACGATGACGTCATCTTTGTGGATGTCGATGATACGTATCCGGTCGAGCGCATCCCTGAATTTATCGATGCGCTCAAAGATTACGATCTTGTGATCGGCGAGCGCACGGAATTTACCACAGGTTCGCTTCCGCTCCTGCTCAGGATCGGTGACTGGATGTCAAGGACCGCGTTTCTGGTGCTATATGGTGTGAGACTCGACAATCTCTCAGGATTCCGCGGCATTGCAAGGGATGCGATCTCGCAGATGAAACTTGAGTCTGATGGCTTCGGGATCGAGACCGAGATCACGGCAAAGTCTGTGCGGCTTGGTCTGCGGATTAGGAAGATCCCGATCGCATATTCGGTACGGGAAGGAAACTCGAAATTCAATCCGATCCGGGACGGGATTGCTGTGGTGTGCGCGATGGTGCGGTACCGGTTCTCACGGAATCTGTCGTGCCGTCAGGTTTAGGGAATCCCCAAAAATTAATATACCAATCATAGTTTATTTCAGTAGATAGTATATAAAAATCTGGTCAAAATCACGAATGGCACGAATAAACGAATATCGCGAATGTTGAAACAGACCAAATTCCCGACAAACCCCCTGAACCAGAGCGGGGCGAGTTGGATAAAATGATCGCCTCACTTACGTAGCACCAGGATATACCGCGTCAAACTCCGGTGAACACGGTTTTTATAGAGTCCGGTCACGACAAAGCCGACCTCATCAGCCCACGGCAGTTCAAAGTCAGAGACCACCACTGCCCGCCCGCCCTTCTTCATTACGCGATATATCTCCAGAAGAGCATTCTTGTAGAGCGATTCGACGGATTCTGCCATGACAACGACAGATCGCCCATAAGGCGGGTCAGTGACCACTGCATCGATCGACCCATCCTTAAGCGGCAGATTGCAGGCATCCCCGGAAGCCAACCGGTATTCAAATCCGTGAGATCTGAGATTCGTGTCCGCTCCGCGCACCATCGATTCCTGCACATCGATCCCGAGCACCCGGGCGCGGATCATGCCTGCTTCGAGCAGGATGCCGCCGGTTCCGCAGAACGGATCGAGGACAAGATCATCCGTGCGGATTTCGCAGAGATTTACGATTGCACGAGCTATATCCGGAGAAATCGCTCCCGGATAAAAGAACGGCTTCTTATGTGGCTTTCGATCCCAAAACTTCCCCCGGTCTATCGATGCGAGGACTTCCCCGAAGACGCATGAATCTTTTGTGACGATTGCACGGAACCTGTGATCCGGATTGGCTAAATCTACCTTTGCCCCAATATTTCTTTCAAAAATGACCTTGCCTATGAGCCGTTCCATGCGGGTGGACCGTATAAAGGAGCCTTTTATCTGCTTTACCCTGACGCTGAATGTTTCTCCTCTGGGTACGGTTATCTCTGCGGCTCGAACCGATTCAAGGATGCTTGACTCCAGCGGATCGGATTTCAGGATGACTGAGACGATATGATGCGTCATAGCAAGTCTCGTTGACAACATCTTTGATATCTCGCAGGGATCGTTTCCAATATTTAAGAGCAGGCACTGTTCCCCGCTTTTCACGATGTCGTGCTCGATCTCGAGCGCACGCATACATGCGAGCACCTCACCTTCTGGCAGGGTCTCGTGCTCACCAGAGAGTTCGAACGCCAGTAACGCCTCTGGCGTCGACGCTTGCGTTAACCGCTTCGCATTCGGCGCTTGCGTCATCGTCTTCATGGCTTTCAGGTCTTGCCGCCTGCCCGCGGCGGAGCATGTCGCTTGTGCTCGCTTGTGCGGATCAGGTCGGTTATGTGAGAGACATCATCCTCTGGTACACCGCGTGCCACGACCTCTTCCGCACTCAGGTTCTCATCAACAAGCATCCTTAAGATCCGGTCGATCTCCTGATACCGCATCCCGAGTTCCCCTTCATCGGTCTGCCCTGCCCAGAGTCTTGCAGACGGCGGTTTTTCGATGATCCGTTCCGGAACCCCGAGGTATCTGGCAAGTTCGAACACCTCGGTCTTGTATAGATCGCCGAGCGGCTCTATGTCCACGCCTGAATCGCCGTATTTCGTGGCGTATCCGAGAAGAAGCTCTGTCCGGTTTCCAGTTCCGATTACAAGCCGATTCAGGAGATTTGCATAATAATAGAGCACGCACATCCGGGTTCGTGCGATCAGGTTCCCGTTCGAAACGGCTGCACCCAGATCGTAGTCGGGAATAAAACCCGAAAATGACTGCAAAACGCCGCTGATCTCGATCACCCTGTACTCGATCCCGAGCTGATCCGCAATATCGATGGCATCATCCCCATCTTGTTCTGGTGTGAGATTCCGCACAGGAAGCAGGATGCCGAGCACGTTCTCATGCCCGATCGCGCAAGCGGTTAGATATGCCGTAACCGTTGAATCGATGCCGCCGCTAAGCCCGATGACTGCACCGCTTGCACCGGATTCTTTCAGCTGGACGCGGATGAATGAGGTGATTGCATTCTTGATGTGGTCTGGGTTCATGAGTGTGTGGGGATGTGTGGATTTGCGGTGCCATGAGGCTGGACTGAAGAAGGATCGACGGTCCGTCGCTCTTAAAGTTTTTTGGGGTGTCGGGGTGGCTTTTTAATTTCTTCTGGATGGATATCGGGTTATGGCAAAGAAGATTAACCACAGAGGACGCGGTCTGCGAAGCAGCGCCGAAGGCAGGACACAGAGGGTTGCTGTTTTCTTTACGTCCTCTGTGCTCTCTGTGGTTTTTCCAAAACCTGATTTCAGAAGATAACAAAAAGTCTCTGTCAGGGGTGCCGCATTATTGGACGTGTTCATAGATCTCGCCTGAGATCTCTTTGATGCTGCCGCTCCCATCGATCGTCGTAAGTAGCCCCAGATTCTCATAATAATCGATAAGTGGCTGTGTCTCTCTTTTATACACCAGGAGGCGGTTCTGAACAGATTCCTCTGTATCGTCATCGCGCTGGTACAGTGCCCCGCCGCACAGGTCGCATACCCCTTTCGCCTGCGGCGGATTAAACGTCAACTGGTATGTAGCCCCGCATTCGCATACACGGCGCGCTGATAGGCGGGTGATCAACCGATCATCAGGCACATCGATGTTGATCACGAGATCGATCCGCAGGTCAAGTCCCGAAAGGATGCGGTTGAGCGCATCTGCCTGCGGGATCGTTCTCGGATAGCCATCGAGGATGCAGCCTGATGCGCAGTCTGGCTTTGCGAGCCGATCCTCGATCATCGCGATCAGTATCGAGTCAGGGACGAGTTCGCCCCTGTTCATGTATTCAGAAGCACGGTCTCCGAGTTCTGTTTCTTTTGCTGCCCGCAGGATGTCGCCTGTGGAGATGTGCGGAACCCGGATCCGCTCGGCAAGCAACTTTGCCTGCGTGCCTTTTCCAGACCCGGGCGGTCCAAGGAGTATGATGTTTGTCATGTGCCACCGAAGAACTGCCGCATCATCGGATGCATCTCCATCATCTGCTCGGATGCGAGATCCTCGTACAATCGGTAGACGATGCTCACTGCGAGCAGAAGTCCGGTACCGCCTGCGCCGCCAACCGTCCCCAGCATCGATGCTACGAGCGTGAGCGCGCCGATCAATGCTCCACCGATGATCGTTACCTTTGGCACGTACCGTTCCATGACTCGCTCGATGCTCTGCGGACTTCGTCTGAACCCGGGAATCTGCATTCCGGACTGGAACACGTTCTGCGCCACGTTCTTTGCGCCCATGCCGGTAGTCTCGATCCAGAAGAGAGCAAAGATGATGCCGCCGACGATCAGCATCGTGGCATCACAGAATACATGGAGCCCGATCTGCCAGATTTCCGGCGACGCCGCTGCAAGAGCCGGTGATGAATAATTCGCCGCGACAAGCGATGGGATCCAGTCATGCGGGCTATTGATCGGTGCGAGATAGTACATGACCCCGCCAAGCGGTGTGGTTCCGCTGAATTCCCCGAGTATCGTGATCCCTTTATTGGATAGCATCATACCGATCATCTGGACGTTTGCCTGAAGCGCCCGCACAAGGATCATCGGAAGCACGCTTGCATATATAAGTTTTATCGGAAATCTCCCTCTTGCACCACGAACCGCGCTATGCGCAAGCGGAATCTCTATCCTGGTACTCTCCACAAATACGACGAAGAGGAAGATGACGATGGTTGTGACCAGCGCAAGGATTCCTGTGTCGATCAGGATACTGATAAGGTCTGTTGGCAGTCCGGTCTGCGCAAGATACACCCACCGCGGAAGCAGCCCGATCGGAACATTTCCGCCCGGTTCAGCTATCCAGCTGAACAGCCCTGTTATGATCTGCTGGGAGACGCCGGCAACGATGAAGAGCCCCACACCTGACCCAATGCCCCACTTGGAGACGATCTCGTCCATAAACAGGATCAGGACGCCGCCGGCGCATATCTGGATCAAGAGAAGGAGTACGATTGTAGACGGGTCAACGCCAAGTTCAGCCGCAACGATGGTCGATGGTTTGATGTACCCGCCAAGCACCTGCGGAAGTGCTGTGAATAGGATCATCGCGAAGACGAGCAGCTTCTGTGCGCCCTGGAATAACGACTGATCATGCGGATCAGACATGTCGAGATTTATGACCTTTGCACCAACAAGCAGTTGCAGGATGATCGAACCCGTGACGATCGGACCGATTCCGAGAAGCATCAGTGTTCCGCCCTGCCCTGCAAAGAACGCACGGTACATGTGGAACATATCGACCGATTCAGACGACATGCCAAAGAGCGGGACGTTCGAGAGCGCGAAATATAAGGCGAGAATGCCTGCAGTCCATGCAAGCTTCTTCTTGAGGTGCACATGCCCCTCAGGGCTTGTGACTGCTGGCAATCTGGCAAGGATCGGTTCGAGAGCTCCTCTGAAACTCATTGCAACACCACTAACCACTTAATTAAATCTGAATCACTGTTCCGCCTGCGTTCTCGATCTTTGTGACCGCGTTTACCGAAAACGCTGGTGCGGATACTGCCAGTGCCCTGTTCACCCTGCCAGTGCCAAGAACCTTGTCGATACCGAGTATGTTAACATCGATATGCACCGCGCCGTCCTTCTCTTCGGCAAACCCTGCGCGCAGCAGTTCAGGCACTCTTGAATCGAGTTCGCACACGTTGATAGTGTTCGTGCTGACAATGATTTTTTGGGGGCGTGTGAACCCGTGCTTCCCATACACATATCCGCGCAGCAGTGCTCGCGTCGCATGGTGTTTGCATGCACCACACTTACCGCGTCCGCCCCGGTTTCCTGCACCGCGCCGGTTCTTGTGAGTGCCTCCGCCACATGTGCGTGACCCTCGAAATTTTTTTGTATTCATCCTTGCTTAATCTCCGTGTTTATCAAATTGTGCGCAACGATAATAAATTTATGTAAATGTTGATTAAACCTGTTACTGAGATTCCGTATCTATCACTTCCCTACGGGAGTGCCGGTAATCTCTGTTTTCAGAATTTCAACCCTGCGCATCGGGTATATGGTTTTGATACTGCGGTAAACCTTTGCGGAAAGCTTTCCGTTCACGACCTCTTCGATTAACTTTTCGAAATCAAGTTTCCTTGCGCGATCGTAGATAAGTTCTTCTACACTCTTGCGTACCGCCTCGATCTGGCTTGTTTTTGCACGGTGCGTCGTGAAACAGGTTGGTTTTATCCGCATCCGGTACCCATCCTTCGTATATACTTCCAGATTTGCATCGATGCGTGACGTCTGGCGCTTGATCAACGATCCGATGTAATCGTTCGTCATCTGATGCCCGGTGAATGACGTGCCTGCCGTATCTCCACTCACCTCAGTGATCTTGAAGTGTAGTTTGGTGTTCTGTTTCGAGTAATCCTTGACCATATCGCCTACCGTGACACTGAACGTCCGTCCGATCAGTTTCTCTGGCGCATCTGCAAACGTCTCGCCTATGGCCGCCCTGCCAAAGATCTCAGGAGCTACGATCTGGTACCATTTCTTTGTCTTCCAGCGATCAGTCTTTCTTACCGTTTTTCTTGCCAATGTTTTTCCTCCGGATGATGGTTATGTTGCTACTTTCGTGTTATAAAGATTATGTACTATGAGGCCAATCTGATCTTATGCTGATGGAACTCCTGATTCTCATATCATCCGCTGTTTTCCTGGCGTATTCGAGCGACTGGTTCACTGGCGGCGCATCAAAACTCGCAAAAGCGGTCGGGGTGTCAGAGTTCCTGATCGGGGTGACCGTGTTGGCGATCGGAACCTCGCTTCCTGAGATCGTCGTGTCCGTGTACTCAGCATTCACAGGTAATCCCGAGCTTGCCGCCGGAAACGTAGTCGGAAGCAACATCACCAACGTCGCGCTGGTGCTTGGTGTGGCATGTATAGTCAGCCCCATCGTCATCGATCGCAGTATTTATCGTGATGTGAAGATCCATGTCCTGATACTTGCAATGGTATCGTGCTACTTCTTATATGCCGGCAGGATTTCGTGGGTGGCGGGGCTGCTGCTTGTCATGGTGTACGGGTGGTATATCTGGGACGGATACACCAGACATCGGTCTACACACCCGGTTCCTGAGATTCGCGGTAACAGAAAGGATCTTATGCGGTCTCTCGGGCAGACCATTGCAGGGGGTCTTGGCGTGTTCGTGGCATGTAATTTCCTGGTGGACGCTGCCATCGGTATCGCATCAGAACTGGGAATCTCCACAACGGTCATCGGACTGACGCTGGTAGCACTCGGCACATCGCTTCCCGAACTTGCAGTATCGATCGCAGCCGCCCGGAAACGGTGGGGTATGATGGTCATTGGAAACGTTATCGGAAGCAACATCGCAAACATCCTGCTTGCTCTTGGAATCAGCGCGGGATTCTGCACCATTCCACTGGCAGATGCAATCGTGGACAATGTCGTCCTGATGGTCTTCCTGGCGATGGCAATGGTGATATTCGTGAGATATCGCGGGGTATTTGATAGGAGGGTCGGCACACTGTTTGTTATGGTCTACGTGGCATTCATTGCGATGATCTTTATGTAGGTGGCGCTTCGCTTCGGAGCGGTTGGGGGATGTGGCTTATGTGGCTTACAACTGCCGATATGCCATAAAGGAAGAGAAGGTTTGCCATGGCTCTGTGGTGTTGCTGGAGATTCCACGAAGATACTCCAGGCGAATTGTGGGTGGTGCAGGTGTTTAGGTGCAAATCGGTTCGCAGTTATCAAAAAAGAGATTAGGGGTGGCGGCAATTACCTGATATGCACCCCCCCGACCCCCAGCGCCCGGACAGCGAGAGCGACGAGAAGGTGCTGATCCTTCCGCTTGGCGAGGAGTCCAAGAAGATCACGCAGACTCTCTCAAACGACTCTGCACGGCAGGTGCTCGAATTGCTCGCTGATGAGCCGATGTCAGCATCGGATATCGCCGAAAAACTGGAGATTCCCCTCACGACCGTCAAGTACAATCTGGATGCGCTGATCGAGTCGGGGCTTATCACGATCAAACAGACAAGGTGGAGTGTCAAGGGCAGAAAGATCAAGGTATACGCACCGATACGGAAGCTAATCGTCGTTGTTCCCGACAAAACAGACAGGAAATCGGTTGCTGATATTCTGAGGAGGTATCTCGGCGTGGTGCTCGGTGCGGCTGGCATATCCGCTATCATCGAGTGGTGGCACCAGCCATTGCTCGCTGGCACAGAGAAGGTGGTCAGGAATGTAGCAGAGGAGGCGGAATCGGGAATTCCACCCGCAACAATACCGACGTCAACGCCTGCGCCAATGATGGTAGATGGCGCATCGCCAGCACCTGTGTATGCGCCAACACCGGTCGGTATCACCGAAAGCAAGGCAGTCGCTGGCGGGTGCGTGACCGATATGCTCTCGGATACACAGGAAGCGGCTATGGATGGAGTAGCCCCGGCATACACGCCAGCGCAGA
>DAOURL010000092.1 GCA_030625165.1 Methanosarcinales archaeon
AGTACAGAACTACTTGATTTAGTGCTAAAACAGGGCAAAAATATCGGGATATGGGTGCCAGAGGCGCTGAACAGCATGGTCGAGAACTATGATGTCGAATTGATACCAGAAAGTAAATATTTAGAATGGTTCAATGAACTTCCTGAGAATAAAAGAAATGAAGTATTAACGCGATGGGGTGAACCACCTGGAGACTTGATGGTCTATGAAAACGAGACCGGAAAGTATATCGTGCTCCCAAAGATTTCGCTTGGAAATGTCCTGCTCACTCCGCAGCCTGCACGCGGGTATGATCAGAATATGTCTGCACTGTACCATGACAAATCGATACCACCAACCCATCAATACCTCGCGTTCTATTTCTGGCTCAATAGAGGATTTGATGCTGATGCTATTGTTTCGATGGGCAGGCATGGAACACAGGAGTGGCTGCCCGGAAAAGGTGTTGGGTTGTCGATAGACGATTGCTGGCCCGCCATGGTAATCCAGGACATGCCAGTTGTATACCCGTATATAGTGGAAGGGGTTGGTGAAGGAATAATGGCAAAGCGAAGGGGAAGTGCCGTTATGATAGACCACCTGACACCGCCAATCGTTGAAGCCGGGTTATATGGAAATCTATCGAACCTTGAACAGACAATACCGTATTACGAACGAGCAGGGAATGGAACATTGAAAGGCAGGTATAAAGAAGAGATAATAGAGATGTGCAGGGATCTGCATCTGGATCAGGATTTGGGTGTCGATCTAAATGAGACCATTGCTAACGAAACAGCATTCGAGGAATTTCTTGATGAGGTGCACGACTATCTTCTCGAAATGAAAACCGAATATATGCCTTATGGGCTGCATATCATGGGAAGACAGCTCTCCAACGATAGTCTGGTTTCTATGAGCAGATCAATGCTCGGATATGAGTTCCAGGAATACATTGCAGTGATAAATATATCCGAGAACCAGACGAGAACGCTATTGGAAGCGGTGATACTCAATGAGACAAGCCCAGAGAATGCACAGAACGAGACGCTGGGAAATGTATCAGATAAACTTACTGACTATCTGACTCTCTCAGTTGCACACGCAGATAACCTTCGGGCATGCATCATCGAAATACCAAGAACGCTGGACGCACTGGATGGGAAATACATACCCCCCGGTCCCGGTAATGACCCGATAAGAGATACAGAGGTATTGCCAACTGGGCGGAACTTCTATCATTTCGATCCAAAACGCGTTCCCACGAAAGCAGCGTGGAGTGTTGGAGAAGAACTTGCGGATCGGTTATTATCCCAATATTTCAACGAAACAGGAACTTATCCGAGAAAAGTTGGCTTTATCCTATTCTCAGGGGAGACTATGAGACACCAAGGGATCATGGAATCTGAGATATTCCACCTACTGGGTGTAAAGCCTGTCTGGGATAGAAGAGGAACGGTAAAGGGCGTTGAACTCGTACCTGCAAGTGAGTTGGGAAGGCCAAGAATAGATGTCATCGTTACCACCACTGGAGTGTATCGAGACAATTGGCCAGATAAGATCATGTTGATAGACGAAGCGGTTCATTTGGCTGCCGAGGTAAATGACACTCCCAATTACGTCAAAGAGAACTCTGAATTGATCTATGAGTGGCTGGTAACTCATACCAATTGTACCGAGGATGAGGCGCGTAATCTATCGATGATAAGGGTTTTTGGACCTCCGGATGGTAAATGGGGAACTGGTCTTACCCATGCCACACCACGCAGCAGCACATGGGAGGATGAGAGCATGCTTGCAGACCTCTATATCGGTACAATGAGCCATGTTTATGGCGAAGGTATATGGGGCGAGCAATTGCAGGATCTCTTCAGGCAGAACCTCAATGGAACTGAGATAGCCATATTCAGCCGCAGTTCGAATGTTTTGGGTATCTTGGACACTGATCACCCCTACGAGTTTCTTGGTGGACTTGGTTTGGCTATCAGGAGTGTTACAGGAGAGACTCCTGCCATGTATATAAACAACCTGCGAGACCCGAGCAGACCAACAACAGAAACATTAAGCCAGTTTCTTTCGAGGGAATTGCGGACAAGATACTTCAATCCACACTACATCGAAGGGATGATGGAGCATGATTATGCCGGTGCAAGAGAGATCGCCGATGGATTTGCGAATCTCTGGGGCTGGGAGGTAATGGATCCGGATACCGTCACCGATTTCATGTGGCGCGAGATGTACGATGTCTATATAACCGACAAACATGATTTGGGATTGGAAAAATGGTTTAATGAGAATAATCCATGGGCACGCCAGTCGATAGCCGCAAGAATGCTTGAGGCGATACGAAAAGGATACTGGAATCCATCGGATGAGGTGAAAGAGACGCTTGCTGAGGAATATCAGAAATCAGTAGAGGAATATGGAGTTACCTGCTGCGGACATACCTGTGGAAATCCGTTGTTGGATGATTACGTATCAGGAATGCTCCCTACACTGACTACAGATCCACCAGAACAATCCCACAGTTCTGGCGACGGCACACATCCCCCAGATGTCATGACCACGCCAAAGCCATCTACCTCGAAATCCACGACCAATGAGACGCAGGCAGAGAAGATCTCTGCGATTCCGGGCGGGGTAGAGGAGATTCCTGTTGTCGAGCAACCGGAAGAAGTGGTCGGGCAGGTCATCGAGAAGACCGAGATGAAGACCGATATCACATTCTCTGGCATGGAGTTGCTTGGGCTTGTCGCCGTGCTTCTGGTGCTTGGACTGATCTATGCCGGATTCAGGTACAAGAAACGATAATCAGGCAGACCGTCACGGTATTTGAGCAGGCAACAGCTACCGCAGGTATCTCGCAACCCGCTCGTACCCCGCGCCCTTCCGAAGAATCTGCATGTCCACAAGATCGACAACGGTTGAAGCGACTCCATACTCGCATCTGCCGGCATCGATGACACAGTCAGCACCATCCAGCACATCCGCACTGATCTCGCAGACCCCCGCGCGCTGGCGGCTCTCCTGGCAGGTTGGCGCTTGTGGATGTGACCGGGGTTCCTGAAAGATCGATCAGCCTGGTCGTTATCTCGTGATCAGGATACTTGATCCCGACCCGGTCAGAGCCCGCGGTCAGGAGGTCAGGAACAACCTGCTTTTTCTCAAGGATCACCGTGATCGGGCCCGGCAGGAGTTTTCGGATCAGTTCCATCGTATCCGCATCGCAGACTGAAACATCCTCGATCATCCCGTAACTGGATACCGCAAGCGATACCGGGGAGGATCGCTTCTTTATTGCAAACACCTTTCGCACCGCAGCCCCTGATAGCGCGTCTGCGCCGATGCCGTACACAGTCTCGGTCGGATAGATCACGACGCCGCGGTCTCATATGATCTTTGCGGCAGTATGGATATCTGCCACCTTTTCAGATGTGCTTGCCCGGGTCTTCTGCAAGTCCGCGTGGTTGCTTCTCATGATGAGACTTTAGGGTCTCACAGATAATAATTGGCGCTTTGACAATTCGCGAGTGCAAGCACCTCGCAGATGAATCGTGCCTGTGTGGCATTAAGTGTTTAGGGATGGCTACGCCGATGCTGCGCATTCACGAATGACACGAATAAACGAATTGTACGAATGCTAAAATGGAATAAATTCGTGGCATTCGTCCATTCGTTAAATTCGTGATAAAACCGGACATAAGAACACTGAATCCAGATAAAAATGCTCCAAAACAAATGCGGAGTGATTATATAAATGACCGATTTGGCAAAGTTTTGGCCCCTGCACGACTGCATCTCAAATGCGCAGTCGCATAAATCATTAACGAAATCCATACCATACGTACAGACTATGTAGACTATATAAAATCTACATATTTCTTGGGAAAAACTATATATATTACAGTTGCACACATTACCGCGGTGATATACCAATGGAAAAACCACATACATCACGAAGATTTTTGCCACGTACGGTCGTGGCAACGCTCCTGATCGCAGCAATCACGGCATCGCTGCTCGGATCAGGTTGTATCGACAACAAAGACGCGGGCACACAGGAACACGCAATGAAACTGCAGGTCGCAGGATCGACAACGGTTCTCCCGATAGCAGAGGAGTGCGCACGCGTATTCATGGAGAATAATCCGGGCAGTCGGATATATGTGTCCGGAGGCGGCTCCTCGCACGGTGTAAAGGCGGTTGCTGACGGCACGGTGAACATCGGAGACGCATCCCGCGACATGAAGGACTCTGAGAGGGCGAGCTACCCGGATCTTGTGACGCACGCCATCGCAAAGGACGGTGTTGCAATCGTAGTCCATCCGGAAAGTCAGATCAGTGGTCTGACGATGCAAGAGCTCCAGAGTATCTACACAGGTAAGATCACGAACTGGAAGGATCTCGGCGGCGAGGACGCAGAGATCATGGTGGTCTCCAGAGAGGAGGGTTCAGGGACACGGGATTGCTTCGAGCAGGCGGTTCTTGCGCCCACCAAAGAGGAGATCACGGACCATGCGATCATCCAGGACTCGAATGGCAAGACGCGGACGACCGTTGCCGGAAATAAACATGCCATAGGATTTCTGTCTCTCGGGTATGTCAACTCCGATATCAGGGCGGTTAGCCTCGATGGCACCGAGCCCACAGTCGAGAATATCCGAAGCGGCGATTATGCGATCTCAAGAACGCTATGGATGATCACAAAAGGGGAGCCAGATGCTGGTGAGCAGGCGTTCCTCGACTTTGTGCTCTCAGGAGATGGGCAGAGGATCGTTTCTGAGGTGCACTTCATACCAGTCTCGGGGTGACGGGATTGGTACGGATCGTGCATCTTTCGGATATCCACGTATCAGACGCCCACTTTCTTGCTGATGTTGCAGGAAGGGTGGTAGACAGCATCAACGAGATCGCTCCGGATATCGTGGTTGTCACAGGGGATCTTACCCAGAACGGAGCCCATCCTGAGTTTGAGGGTGCAAAAGAGGTGATAGGGTGGATCGATTGCAAAAATAAGGTGATCGTCCCCGGAAATCACGATTCGAGAAACGTCGGGTACCTGTTCTTCGAAGATTTCTTCGGAGCACGTACCTCATGCCATTCCCATGAAGGCGTCACGGTCGTCGGAGTGGATTCGTCCCAGCCCGACATCGATGACGGACATGTCGGCAGGGACCTGTATGACTGGATTGCGAAGAGTTTTGAGACGGATGATTTCAAGGTCTTCGCGCTCCACCACCACCTGATCCCGGTTCCGATGACCGGGCGTGAGGAGCAGATTCCGGTGGATTCAGGCGATGTGCTTGAACTGCTTGACAGTTGCGGTGTTAATCTCGTGCTCTGTGGACACAGGCATGTGCCCTGGGTCTGGCGGCTGAATGAGATGTTTGTTGCGAATGCAGGAACCGCATGTTCAAACAAGATCAAGGCAAGGACGACGCAGTGCTACAACCTGGTAGAGCTCGATGATGGGGTTTTGCGGATATGCCGCGTGTTTCCGGGCGGGGAACAGGAACTGGTTGTTGATTCGACCCGGTGACCGAAAAGGAGAACTAAATGAACAGAACTTTGGTAAAGAGATTTGGAATCGGTGTGGCGCTTGTCATGCTGATCGCATTCAGTGCAGCGTCATCAGGGTGTCTCGATTCGAAAGCGAAACCATCTGATGAAGAGACAATAGGGACACTTAAAATCGGGCTCATCCCGACAGAGGATCAGATCGAGATGTTAAAGAAGTTCGATCCGGTGCAGGCGTATCTGGAAACCGAACTCGGAATGAAGATCGAGACATTCACAGCCACCGACTATACGTCGGTTATCGAGGCTATGCGCGCAGACAAGATCGATGTCGCATTCTTTGGTCCTTTTTCGTACGTATTAGCCGCCGAACAGGCGGAGGCAGAAGCAATCATAACAGGCGGCACAGAAACCGGAGATGTCGCAACATATCACAGTTGCATCGTCACGCATCCTGATTCCGGAATAACCTGCATCGATGACCTGCTGAATAACGCAAGCGATATCACGTTTTCATTCGTTGATCCTGCATCAACATCAGGAAACCTGATCCCGAGGGGATATCTCCTATCGATGGGGGTCGATCCTGATACTGACTTCAAAACGTGCATGTTTGCCGGCGGGCACGACGCATCGGGTCTTGCTGTGAAATCCGGGAATGTGGACGCCGGTGCGATGTACGACATCGGATACAACCGCTTAATCGAGAGCGGTGCGGCAACCCCTGACGATCTCATCGTGATCTGGACATCTGACCCTATCCCGAAGTCGCCTATCGCAGTGAGGGGCGATCTTGACCCAGCACTGAAGAAGAGAATCCAGCAGGCGTTTGTTGATATGCCAAAGAAGGATCCGGAAGCGATGAAGGCGTTTGAGAGCAAATGGGAGAAGAACGAGCGGTATGTGGCGATCGATGACAGCACGTATGAATACGTGCGGGGAATCGGAAGGGCGCTTGGATATATCTGAAACAGGGAACTGGAGTTACATGTTAACGGTAGATCATCTCAGAAAGAGACTCCCCGGCGGGAAGCTGCTCTTGCGAGACATAAATTTCAGTGTTGGCGAGGGTGAGTTTGTGGCAATACTCGGACTCAGCGGCACTGGAAAAACGATACTTCTGCGGTGCATAAATCGTCTTACAACGCCAGACGGTGGAGAAATAGTGCTTACCGACAATGGGAACCCACTGAACATAACGCAGAGCAATGCGGGCGAGATCAGGGAGGTAAGACGGCGGATCGGCATGATATTCCAGAGTTTCAACCTTGTGAAGAGGCGGTCGGTCATCGAAAATGTGTTGATCGGCAAACTCGGAAGGATCGGCACGGTCCGGAGTCTGATGCGAAGATTCGCAGACGACGACATCGAGATGGCGCACAGAGCTTTAAACCGGGTTGGAATATCGGATCTGGCAGACCGCAGGGCAGGAACCTTGAGCGGCGGAGAACAGCAGCGTGTTGCGATAGCCAGGTCGATTGTGCAGGACCCATGCCTGCTACTTGCTGATGAGCCTGTCGCAAACCTTGATCCGACGACAGCAGAGGTTGTGATGGAGCATCTGAGGTCGATTTCGGTCGGTAATGGCATCAGTACGCTTGCGGTCCTGCACCAGCCGGAACTTGCGAGAATGTATGCCACACGGGTTCTCGGGGTCCGGGACGGCGTCATCGTCTATGACGGCGATGCGAGACTTTCAGACGATGATTTCGAGGTCATCTATGGGAGCAATAATGTTGCAGAATAGGTACATAATACCTGTTCTGTTTCTCTTATTTTTCATCTGGAGCATAATAGGTACTGGTTTTTCCATAAAAGATCTAATCGCGGGGGTTCCAAACCTCAGCAACTTCATCGGGTGCATGTTCCCGCCTGCATGGGATACATTTGTGCCGCTGATATCGCCTGCCATAGAGACGATACAGATGGCATTTTTGGGAACCGTTTTTGCAGTTGCGTTGTCTGTACCGGTTGCATTACTTGCAGCAAACAATATCACACCATCAAAACCTGTGAAGGTACTTGCAAGGGGCTTTATTGCGTTTACACGAACGGTGCCTGATATCGTCTTTGCGCTAATCTTTGTGTCAGCGGTGGGCTTGGGTCCGGTTCCAGGCATCCTTGCACTCGCAATTCATTCGGTTGGGATGCTCGGGAAACTGTATGCCGAGGCGATTGAGGAGGTGGATCCGGGACCTGTTGAAGCTGTCGAGGCGGTTGGAGCAGGCAAACTCCAAGCAGTACATTATGCGGTGATTCCGCAGGTTACGCCTTCGTTTGTTGCATCCACACTTTATCGGTTCGATATCAATGTCAGGTCGTCTATCGTGCTCGGGCTTGTCGGAGCAGGCGGCATCGGGTTTGAACTGATCATGGCGATGAGGCTGTTTCGATACCATGAGATGCTAACTATACTTATCATAATATTTATTGTAGTTATGCTTTCTGAATGGGCGTCCAATTCCATCAGGGCGCACGTAATCGGAGAAGAGGTTCTGAAATGAACAGGGATAAGCGATTTGAATTGATCGCACGTGCTGACAGCGAACGAATCTGCAAGATCGCTGAGCGAATACTTGCAGATACCGCGGTCGAGGTGATCAAGAAACCAGTGGGTGGTATGATTATGATGCGTTTTAGGGATACTGCCGAGAAATGCATCTTCAACCTCGGCGAGGTGCTGGTAACCGAGGCAGAGGTCAGAATTGGCGAAGAATTGGGTTATGCCATTGTTATGGGAAGGGATCCGGAAGCTGCACTCGCAGGTGCGATTCTGGATGCAGCGGTCGGATCAGGGCACCCCCTCGCGCCAGAGATCATTGATCTGCTCAGGAGCGAGGAGGGTAGGCTTAAGGAAGAGTTACAGAAGACATGGTCGGAGGTTGCGACCACAAAAGTGGATTTTGAGGTGATGGCATGAGGGATTGGGAATTCGATGTGATATTTGACTCCCAGAGGATCTTTCGGTCTCTTCTCGATGCCATGGCAAATCCCGGGCGCATCATCACGCTTCCTGATATCAGGATCGAACCCCCTGCCGCAAACATGTATCCACTGCTCCTGCTCATGACACTTCTGGATCATGAGGTGAGTTTCTCTGTTCTGGACGACGGGGCTTTAGTAACAGAGTATCTAAAAACGAATACCGGGAGCAAAGAGTCGAGACTCG
>DAOURL010000125.1 GCA_030625165.1 Methanosarcinales archaeon
GCGGTTCGTGCCGAGCGTGACGGCGCATCAGCGCTCGTATGCGCACCGATCGTAAGCCCGACTGTCGAGAAGATATTAAGCATCCCGGTGGCAACGATCAATCCGACGAGCAGCATTGTGCGGGCGATCGAACTTGCCGCACGCAAGCGAAGCAGTTAATATGGATGTGGGGGGAGAATCCAGCATGTACCGATTCACTGGGATGCTGTCCGAACTCGGTGGTTTATCTGGGAAACTGGGGCGATATTATGCGCTGCTTGATGTGATTCTCGTCTTTATGGCTTCGTACGCTCTTGTCATCTTCACTGGTGTCCACCAGATCTGCGCAGAGATGGCAGGTGCCGATATCATCACGTTCTCGGAGGTCGGCATGGAAATTGCGGCACCTGCGGTGTGTGCGATCCTGCTTGCCGTCGCGGCTATGGTGCCGATCTCGATCCTGCTTGCAATGTTTACACGCAGAAGGCGCGATGGCGTCTGCGCATCCGTCGGTGCAGCATATCCCGGACTGGATGAGCCCTTGAAAACCGCGTATGACAACCGCGGGATTGAGAATGTGGTGGTTGATGATCTGGCAGAGATGGTCACAGCAGAGATGGATGAGATAGCATATTCGTCGTTTTTGAACCGGAAACGGATCACATCGAGAGTTGTCTTGATCATCCTGCTTGCGCTCTTCATCGTATCGCTTGCGGTTGCGGATTTCTCTGTGGTCGAGTCTATCGATGGTGTAACATTGCCCGTGTTTGGCGTGGGCGAAGGCGATGTCGGCATCGGTGGCAGTGGCGATAGGATCGAGGGGGTAGGCACGGGCGGCAGCGGTGATATCTATGGCGAGCCATCGGTTGCGTCCATCGAGGGCACGAACCTTGACCTCACGATGTACACCGGCATCGGATCCGAGTTTTCGATCCGCGAAGTATCGGAAACAGCGGCTCAGGAGTTTACGGAGTCCCCCACGTTTCCGGTAGAGGCGGCTGGTTCCGGAACATCACAGGAGCGAATTGCTGACGCTGATCTGGTCGGAAGATACTTCGAGGAACTTGCCGCGGCGGGATGATATGTACGACGCGATCATCGTCGGCGGCGGTCCGGCAGGTTCGATTGCCGCAGAGCGGTCTGCGAGAGGCGGACTTTCTGTGCTGATGCTTGAGAAGGCAACATATCCGAGACACAAAACGTGTGGCGGCGGAGTCTCCCAGAAAGCGCTGGATGTCATCGGAGGGATCGATAAGGAACTGATCGAGCGCGAAGCATTCGGTGCACGCATCTTTCTCCCGGATTACCGAAACTTCGCAGGGATGCTTGATGACCGGGTAGCGGTGATGACGCGGCGGGAGAATCTTGATCACTGGCTTGCTCGCAGAGCAGAGGATGCAGGCGCAGTGGTTCAGGATGGCGAAGCAGTTAAAGATGTTGTTTTCAATAAAGACTGTGTGGAGGTGGTGACATCCGAAAACCGGTACCGTTCAAGGATGGTCATCGGATCTGACGGGGTGAACAGCACGGTAGCGAGAAGATCCGGCATAAGAACGCACTGGGGTGACGATGTCGGTCTGTGTCTGGAAGCAGAGGTAAAACTCGGAGAGACAGCGGTCGAGGAGTGTGTCGGCGATAGGTTGACTGAATTTTATTTCATCAGAGACTGGGGTTACGGATGGGTATTTCCGAAGAGGGATCATATCTCGATAGGCATCGGCAAACTTATCGCACGAGCGCATAACCTGAAGGGATCGTTCAGCAGGTTTGTCAGGGACGTCTCGGTACAGAAGAATATCGACATCGAAGGAAGGATAAGTGGAATAAACAACTATAGAATTCCTGCTGGCGGCTACCCGCGGAGACTACATGGCGACCGTGTGCTGCTAACAGGCGATGCTGCCGGTTTCGTCGATCCGTTTCTTGGCGAGGGGATCTATTATGCTGTGAAGAGTGGCGAGATAGCAGCAGACGTCGCGGCAGGTGCTGTCGAGAGTGGCGATTTCTCTGAAAGATTCTTACAGGAATATGTGAGTAGGTGTGAAAAGGAGTTTAATTATGATCTGAAATCCGCACTGAAGTTTGCAAACTTTGCTTATGGTCATCGGGACCTGTTTTTAAAGGCGTTGTGGCGGGACAAAAGGTTGTTTATGGAGTATCTGAGAACCGTGAGAGGTGATATGACCTATACCGATTTTAACAGGTGGTGCGCCTGCAGGTCTCCTGTGACGCTTGCAAAACTAATCATTAGTAGATAGGGTGGATATGGTGGATGGGAGTTGGTTGTGCGTTTTACTCAAAGAGCGATCACACTTCCGGCAATCCCAACATTTATAACCACAAAACCGTTATGTATAGAGAAAAAGGAGCATATAAATGGTAACCAAACCCGCGAAAATGTACCGCAAGTTTAAGCGCCCATACACCCGCCGCGAGTATATGGGTGGCGTCCCAGGGAGCCACATCGTAAGTTTTGACATGGGAAACCTCACAGATGAGTTTCCAGTTTCCATATCTTTAATCGCAAAGGAACAGTGTCAGGTGAGGCACAACGCGCTTGAAGCTGCACGGATCACCGCAAACAGGTATCTGCTCAGGGAAGCCGGACGTGCGAATTTCCACATGAAACTGCGCGTATACCCGCATCAGGTGCTTCGGGAGAACAAACAGGCGACTGGCGCAGGCGCTGACCGTGTATCAAGCGGCATGCGACATGCGTTTGGGAAACTGGTCGGGACTGCTGCACGGGTACATGCAGGGCAGCGCGTCTTTACGGTATCGGTGCGACCACAGCAGTTCCAGCACGCAAAGGAGTCGATGAGGCGTGCCGGGTATAAACTGCCAACGCCGGTCCGTATCGTGATCGATAAGGGGCAGGAACTGGTTCAATGACCGATTATGCAGGAAACCTGGACCGGGCATTCGAACAGATGCCGGATTACCTGACGACTGATGTGCGTTTCTCAGTTCCGGAAGCAGACGTGATCATAGAAGGGAAAACCACCGTTTTAAGAAACTTTCTTGAGGTCACCGATACCATCAATCGAGACCCGACCCACCTGCTGAAGTATCTCCTGAGGGAACTTGGAACTGCTGGCAAATTCGACGGGACTCGTGTGATCTTTCAGGGAAAGTTCACCACCGAGACCATCCAGTCCCAGATCCAGGCTTATGTCGATGAGTTTGTGATATGCTCTGAGTGCGGACGTCCTGACACCACACTGGTGCGCACCGACCGTGTGCTAATGTTGAAATGCGATGCATGTGGCGCGCACCGACCGATCAGAAAACGCAAGGTTCGTGCGGTACAGGCAAAGGAACCGATAGAAGAAGGCGGGGAATATGATGTCAAGATCACCGGAGTCGGTCGAAAAGGCGACGGATTTACACAGATCGACAAATACACCATCTACGTCCCGAAGACGATCAAAGGTGAGATCGTAAACATAAAAATCAAGAGCATCTCCGGCACACTCGCATTCGCTGAACTGCTCGAACGGAAATCATAGCGATCGAAAATGGGGGAATTATGGGACTAAGTGAAGATGATCTCTTCTTTGAGAACAGGTACAGGGTTATGTTCGTCGTCAATGTGCTTGCAGACAACGATGCGTATGCCGAATATATGAAACCCAAAGGATTAAGCGGCGTCCAGATACTTGACATCATCGATCTGTTCAAGAACGTCTTTGAGGAGGTCGATGATAAAGAGATTATACAGACCGCCGACCAACTGGTGCACGAAGGGTTACTCGTCTCAAAAGGCGGCGGAACTGTGATGAATCCAAATCCCCCAATCTCTGTGGATTCGGAAGGCATCAAGATCGAGATTGAGACGGTTGGATATGTGGATGAAGAGGTAAATCCGCAGACAGCGCCGTGATATCACATATTATATCACAGCGGATTTCAGTTCCCGTGTAAGTTCTTCGATGCGTTCGGGTACGTTCACGCGGTCTGCTACGATGTTTACAAATGCAGAACCGACAATCACGCCGTCTGCGCCCGCTTTTATGATGGCGGATGCCTGATCCGGCGTCGATATACCGAATCCGACTGCAAGCGGCGTCGTTGTCCGGGTTGTGCCGCGCACGAGATCGATTAATGCGAGTGTCGATTCTGCGATGTCATCTCTGGCACCGGTGACGCCGATTCTTGCAACGAGATAGATGAAACCGGAACCTCTGTCCGCGATTTTTCCCATCCGTTCCGGGTACGTGGTCGGCGCGATCAGGAAGATGAGGTCAACCCCGTGCGCCTTACAATGCGCGGCGAGACCGTCCGACTCCTCGACCGGAAGATCGGGGACAATGATGCCCGAGATCCCGCTCTTTACACAGTCGCGTACGAATCGTTCGAGCCCGCGCTTGAATATGATGTTGTAGTAGGTCATCACCACAAGCGGAACAGAAACGTCAAGCGATCTGGCGAGATCGAAGAATATGTCAGGGTTCATGCCAGCATCAAGCGCCCGTTCGATCGATGCCTGAATCGTCGGACCGTCAGCGATCGGGTCTGAGAATGGGAGTCCCAGTTCGATCACGTCCGCGCCGCCGCGTACCAGTGCATGCACGATCGCCACCGTGTCGTCTGGTGTCGGGTCGCCCGCGCAGATGTATGCGATGAGTGCGCCCTCGTTTCGGGTTTTCAGTTCAGTGAATTTGTCTTCGATGTTCATGGGATGATCGTCCGTATTGCAGTCTGATGCTTTCATATAGTAACATGAAACCACATATAAGAATCGGGAGGGGGGCGTAAATCATCACGAATATCAGGGAGGACATAGTAATAAGACTGATTCGGGGATGGGTTACCAACTTATCAGGGTGTTCGGGTCACCGATTGCGATTCCATGCTTTCTGGCGAGAAAAATAACCGCAGAATGCGTTAGAAAATCCGTTGGCAGCACGCGGAGGTCGCAGAGCTCTTCCGCTCCGCGCCCCTCAGCGACCTCTGCGGTTAAATTCACTGTTTGGCTCAGGCAGGTTCAGGGACAAGCCGTGCCGGTATAGCAAAGTCCCGGGATATTGTTTTATGCATATAAGTAGTAACAACACTTGATGGAAAAGAAGCGCCTGATCCTGATACTTCTGATACTTCCAATCCTCCTGTCATGCACCCCATGCACATCGGCTGCGCCGGTGTCGGTCCTGCTTCCCGCAGTATATGCAAGCGAAGAGATCGGCGTGCTCACGAATCTGACGGTCTGGGTGACGGACGGCACCGGACACGTCTTCGTCGACACCAAGCCGTTTGCACAGGTCGATATGCAGGGGTCTGCCAGACTGTCATCGATGGTGGCATGTGACATCACAGGCACCGACCCCGAAGCCCACGACTTCTTTTACGTGATACACGCAGACTCGCCAGTGATCGGCGGACCCTCAGCAGGCGCGGCAATGACCGTCGCTACAGTTGCAGCGCTTGAGAACTGGACCGTCGATTCGGGGGTCGTTATGACCGGCATGATCAACCCGGACGGATCGATCGGTGCGGTCGGGGGAATACCTGCAAAATTAAACGTATCCGTAAGACACGGTGCGCACACATTCCTGATACCGCCGGGGCAGGGAAATATCACGGAAATCGTGCAGGTCATCGAACACGATGATCCCGTTGTCACGATCAGCGATGAACTGGTCACTACAAACGTGATCGAACTCGGAGCGGCGCGAGGAGTCGAGGTCAGGGAAATCGACGACATAAGAGACGCGGTTTACGCATACACTGGTAACGAGATTCCCAGGATAATACTGACTGGCGAAGTGCAGACCAGAGGATACTTAGATGCGATGCAGCCGCTTGCTCTTGCATTGCTGGACGAGACGAGAGCGCAGTACAATGAGACCGATGCAATAGTGGATTCACGTCTCGAGGATGCGCTTGATAGCCAGATTCATGCGATCGAGGATGCACAGGACGATTACGATTCAGGAAACTACTATGCGTCCATGAGCAGGAGTTTTAATACGATGATCAAGATTCGGCGCATCGGGTGGTACTCTCTGTATCTCGACTCCGGTGACAAGGACGAGTATCTCTCCAATCTTACAGTCTGCGTCGAGGACGAGATCGCAGACGCCGAACTTGCCGTTTCGGAAGCGAGATTGGAAAACGGGGTTTTAGAGGGGATAGGTGCGGCAGAATCGAGACTTACGATAGCGAAAGAGCGATTGGAATGGGCAAGTCATGCAGAGAGCGCGGACGATACGATCTACTTGCTTGCGTTTGCGATGGAGCGGGCACGGTCGGCAAAGTGGTGGGCGACGCTCTCATGTGTCGGCGGAGGTGCGGAGATTCCGGAGGATCTGCTCAAGGATCGTGCAGGCAGGTACTACAGCCAATCCGCGTCGATACTCGCTTATGCCGAGATGCTGACCAGCGAGGCGGGAGGGGACCGATCATGGATC
>DAOURL010000124.1 GCA_030625165.1 Methanosarcinales archaeon
TTGTGCTTGGTTCGGTATTCTTCGAGGATCGAGGTGCGGATAGGGTCGGAGCACTGGTCGGGGGCAGTATTGTCGCAGCGATAGTGTCGCTCACCATGATGCTGGTATGCGGCGGTGTGCTCTACCTGCTGACTAACGGAACGGAGACCGGCATCGACAAAATCGTATCCATGCTTGCGGTCTGCATGGTGATCGGGATGGCTGCTTTCAGCTATCTGCGAGCGCATCGATGAAAACCGGCACAGTAAATCTTCCGCTGCACTACGGGCGTGCCCCAAGATGGCTCTTTGAGAGGATGGTCGGGTTATCGCGCGAGATCACCCGGATCATCATCTACGAGTACGGGGCTGACGAGTTCCTGCACAGGATCGCAGACCCGTACTGGTTCCAGGCGTTCTCGTGCGTGCTCGGATTCGACTGGCACTCGTCAGGCACGACCACCACGACCTGTGGCGCGCTCAAGGTGGCGATAGATCCTGATGAGATGGGAATCGCTGTTGCTGGCGGGAAGGGCAGGACCTCACGAAAGACGCCCGACGAGATCAGGGCGATATCAGAGTCGCCCCTCTTCTCACTTTCGGACGACACGGTGAATGAACTGGTATATTCGAGCAGGATGTCTGCAAAGGTCGATAATACGTGCGTACAGGACGGATACCAGTTGTACCACCACTGCTTCATCTTCACAGAGAAGGGCGACTGGGCAGTGGTGCAGCAGGGCATGAACAAAGAGGACCGCTATGCCCGGCGGTATCACTGGCTCTCCTCAGATCTCGAGCGGTTCGTCTGCGAGCCGCATCTCGGGATCTGCTGCGACCGGGTGGGTGCAGAGGGCGAGGTGCTTGACATGACAGCAGAGGTGAGCGAAGAGACGCGGAAGACGAGTCTCGATCTCGTGAAGGACGATCCTGATCACCTGATGCGGTATTTCAGGTCGGACGCAAGCCAGACGGCGCTATTTGATTTTGATGCGCTGCCGCCCACTCCACCGTCCACCTCGCGGTCCACCACGCCGTCCGCTCCGTCGCTCACGATGCCCGCGCATCATCCGGTTCTCGGCTGCGATCTCGGAAAAGGCGGGTGGAAGGTTCTGCGGAACGCGTATGAACTTCAGCCGGAGAGCTACGAGGAACTCCTCTCGCTTGCGGGGATGGGTCCGCAGAAGGTGAGGGCGCTTGCGCTTGTTTCTGACCTCGTCTTCGGAACAGAACCGAGCTGGCATGATCCCGCGACATACTCGTTTGCGCACGGCGGCAAGGATGGGTATCCCTATCCGGTGGATCGGGATACTTATGATCAGACGATCGAGGTGCTGCGGGATGCGATCGAGGGTGCGGAGATCGGGGAGAAGGAGAGGTATCGCGCGATACGGCGGCTGGGGGAGTTTGTTTGATTGGGCGAGTGCCGGATATGCTCTGATCTTTAATGTAGGGTAACCAGACCCTTCTGATCTGACTTTCAGGGTTCTATAGGCTACACCCCTGAACAACCCCCCTACTCCCCGCTTCTCAACTGATTTGATTAGTTCTGCTTCATTGAGCACTGTTAGGGCGATCAGAAAGTCTCTCGCACAACAACCCCGCCCTCACTCGCCTTTGTGATGATCGCACGCCCCCCGGCGTCGTTGATCGCGGAAGCAACAGCGTCGGCAGCCCCATCGCTGGTAAGCGCAACGATGCAGCCGCCGCCGCCAGCGCCTGTTATCTTCGCACCATACGCGCCTGCGTCCCTGGCAGCGTACACGAGTCGCGAGAGTTTCGCACTTCCAACACCGATCGCATCCAGAAGCCCGTGATCGATGTTCATCAGTTCCCCAACCGACCTGTAATCCCCTCTCTCGATCAGCGGCACACCGATCTCTGACAGATTGTCTATGATATCGAATATCGAGTCCATGACCCCGGGATAGTCCTCATGCATGATTCTGACATTTCCCACAAGTTCTTTTGTGGAAGAGAACTCTTCTGTGTCCCCTATCACGATGTCGCACTCGATCAGCCGCAGTCTCGACGATGAGACCCCGGGTGTTATCATCATGGTGCCGCCCATCGTCGAGACGGTGGTGTCGGTCGGCGATGCCGCGCCCTGGACATCCCGCTCGATCCGGTGCCCCACCTCTGCAAGCGTGGCACTGTCCATCATGAGCCGGAACTCGGCATTGAGTGCGCCAAGCGTTGCGATCACCGCAGCAGCCGACGATCCGAGTCCTGAGCCGACCGGAATCTCCGAATCGATCCGTACCGAGACAGAAGGGACCGCGAGCGATTCGATGCACCGCGAGATGTAGGGATGCACCATGTAATCGATGCCTGTTGTGCCGAGAAGGGACGAGATAGTCGTCTGGTCAGATTCTGCGACCGTTGCGGTGGTGCGGAGGTTGATTGCGGATGCAATCGCTCGCTTGCCGTAGACTACCGCGTGTTCGCCGAAGAGATATATTTTTCCGGGTGCAGAGCAGGTTGTGGTCATGTTATCGCCTGTGTCGTCTCCCTTTTTCAATCATTTCTATCACAATCCGATAAACCCTCTCTGTCATGTACAAACTACTTCTTTCGTGCTAGAATCGTGCATGACCTGTCTCGTCTCTTCGTAACTCAACAATCCCAAACTGTGCGCTCTTGCAACTATGCCTGCCGTACCATGGACTTCGATATCGTAGAGCTCGCCAACGTCTCTTGCATTAGAGTCATCAGTGAAAAATAGCCCATACTTTCCGGAAAGACAAAGTGCAATTGCTTCAGCTTCCCCCGCATCAATCCCATACGCACCACACAATCGCTTGGTAAAGATCTTCTCTTCTTCGTTAAGCCGGATAACTGGTATATGTGAGTTTTGCAGTTCCTTTGACCTGGGTTTATCATAGCGGGTCACCTCGTAGTACACAGCAGATGGGATTACCACGTCTGCTATCTGTAGCGCATCAAAACAGTTGACCTCTGAGAGGTGTATGATCGGACCGGAGTTTGAGACTGCTTTAATCATGCAGTCCCCATTCAACATCTTTTATGATGTCCCGCTCCTCCTTCGAGAGTCTTCTTTCCATTATGAGCTTTCTTACCGCATCCCTGATTGCCTCGCTCCTGTCGGTGTACCACCCTTCTTTGATGATGTTCTCCAGTTCCTCAAGCAGCTTGGGCGTTAATTTTGCTTCTGTTGTTATGGTTTCCATTGTTTTTCACCTGATGTGTGTCTGTTGTGATCTTGTCGATCGATTCATAAAACGATCCCCTTCGGAAAGCGTGTAGCTGTCCTCTTCGGGATCCTTCAGGAAATCGAAGGCGGGGTTGGCGGCTGCTGCCTGAAGCCATTCTGCTTCGTCTATGTCAAAGTCTTCGGGCAGTAAAAACACAAAAGGCGGTGCAAACCGGTTAGATGTGAGGTTCGGATATCTCATATATCTACTCCACCAGTTCTCTGAACTGTTCTACCGTCAAGTCCGCATCTCTGAGGATGCTTTTTAAGACCTTTGGGTGGAGAACCTTTTTTGAGTGATACGGTACTGTTACTCTATTCCCTTCACTGTTTTTGTAAATCCTGTGACTCCCGCTCTGCCGGACGAGAACAAAACCCACCTTCTCCAGAACCTTGGTCACCTTGCCAGCAGTGATCCGGGGGAGCTTGCCTTTCATACGGCTACTTCCAGAGATGTCAGGCTTATAGCCTCTGTGTGGGGGATATCTTCCCTATCTTCCCGCCTATCTTCAATATGAATGCGAATAGCATCCCTGATATTCTCTAAAACCTCTTCGTAGCTATCACCCTGCGTATAGCATCCCTGAAGCTCAGGGCAGAAGGCAAAATAGCCATCTGCGTCCTTCTCGATCACTACCGAGATCCGATATCTTTGCATTTGCTTAAGCCTCCTTGTGATTGTTTCCTGGAAGGTTGGGCGTTAATCCCATATCTGCGGTTGTAGCTTGCATTTTGTTTTCTCCCCTATTTTATGAGTATTGATATAATCTTTCCAGTATTGTCGTTTTATTTATCTTCCACCACCTTTATCTCCTCCTCTGTCAGCCCATACAAATCATAAACCATCTGGTCAATCTGCGCATCAACAATCTTTATCTGTCGCTCATAAATCTCCTTATCTCGCTCCATTCTCGCCTTGTGGTATTTCTTCTGGAGTTCGAGCATGTTATCCACCAGAGAAACAAGTTTATCGTGCTGAGCTTTTTCGTATGGGTTTGTGAAGTCTATGGTGCGGATTGGGAGTTCCACCATGTATTGGTAAATGAACCTTAAATATCCACCTCGATATGTAGAAGCTATATTTCTGTGCTATATTTCTGTAGAAGAAAGTTATGAGGGATGAATTCAAGATACCGAACAGATACTTTTCTGCATTTGATATGATATAGGCCGTATTAACACAATAGCAGCCCTCATCACTGTCCAGTGTGAAATTACCTCGAATTGAGATATCAGGTAACATCATCTTTGGCTTTTCAAACGCATCGTAGTAATCACAAGCACGCAGTTCCCACCAATATTCGCCTTTGTCATAGCGTTTCTGAGCTTTTTCAGAAAAAGGTTTCAGATGAGAAACCACTCCTGGATATTTATTTTGCAGCCATTTCCATGCATCTTTCACTCCTCCTGATTTTTGGTTTGTCCAACCCTTCGGTATCAGTATCAAGTACCGTTCACTACACGGCGGCTGATACCGTTTGATGTCCTTACCAGCAAGAAATGGCTTTATCAATTCTGCACTTTTGGGATCTTCTGCGATCAGCTTATCACGAGTTGAGGAATCGATGACAAAAGCCTCATTCAGACCTGTTAGGACGCCTCGATAGATTTTACCATCGACATATTCACCTAATGGGATGCCGGTTTTACGTAGTTTATCCAGTACTGCCTGGGTCTGCTCATCGACGAGCGACCAACCACTATCATCCAGTTCACCCTGATTCACAGCATACCGGTGCTCTTTCACATAAGCCCCGAGGTCGGAGAACTCCAGCGTTTCGACCTGCGTCACTCCGAATGTCGAACCTGGTTTCCCGTTGCAAATCCGCATAATGCAGGGGTAAGTTGTGGCATTCTGGAACACCGAAAGGTCGCCAAAATCGACAATCTCCTCGATCCGCTTTGTCTTGAGCCACTGCCTGAGTGGTTTGCCATAATTCGCACGCATCCACTTGTTCGCAACAATATACGAAAAGAAACCGCCAGCCCTGAGCAGTGAAACCCCTTTCTCAATAAAGTAGGCACACAGGTCAGCAGTTCCCTGATACACACAATAATGATCCTTAAAATATCCTTTCTGCTCTTTCAGCAGTTCCTGTCGCACATACGGTGGATTCCCGATCACGCAATCAAACCCACCCCTGCTCATAATCCCCCCAAACCCCTTCACCGCATCATCCCAATCAAAAACATTGACCCGCCGCATCTCATCCTCATCAAAAAGAGTCGTCTGCCCCGCATCATAAAAATCCGGTCCGATGAGCGAATTTCCGCACTTGATATTGCCCGCAAGATTCGGAAGTATACCCTCCATCCCCAATTTCACCTGCTGGTCTACGCTCTCCCTGCTTTCGTTCTCAAGCACCTTCAACTGCAAACTCAGCTTCGTAACCTCGACCGCCTGCGAGTCAATATCAACGCCAAAAATGTTGCTTAAAAGAATCCTCTTCTTCTCATCCGTTGTCAGATACCATTCATTCTCCCTGACCTGAAAAACCGCCTTCTTATGCTTCTTCGGCTTGTTCTCCACGTACCAGTCCAGATGATACCTCAAGAGATACGTGTACGCACCGATAAGAAAACTTCCTGAACCACATGCAGGGTCGAGTATCTTAATTTCTGCAATCTCTTCCGGCGTCTTCCCCGCAACCAGTTTGCCAACCGTGTTTTTGACGATGTAATCAACGATGTACTGAGGAGTGTAATACACACCGCACGCCTTCTTGACTTCTGGATTCGTTTCCACCTTTGCCTGATGCCCCGCAGTCAGCCTGATGACCTTACCTAAGAATTGCTCATACACGTTCCCCAGTATCTCAACACCGAGAACTGAAAATTCATAAGGCGATTTCGGATAATACAGACTCTGGATAACCACTTTCAAGACCTTATCATCAATCTTCAATCGGGGTGTTACCGCGTCTGCCTCAAAATCAAATATACCGCTGTTATATTTGGATTCTGCAAGTATGAAACGATTTAGCAAATCCGGGTAAACGCCAGTGGATTCGGCTGTCGATTGCAACTGCCCGTCCGGTTCGATCCCCCTATCTTCGCATATCCGCAGGAAGATGATCCGGTCTATGATCTTCTGCACTGCATAGTTTAACTCGTAGATAGACACATCGGGATTCCTGAGAGCGATGTTTTTAGCCAGCAGTTCACGCCAGCTCTCAATCTCCTTTAAAAATTCGCTATCAACTTCCGCTGTGCCCCTCTTGCCTTTGGTCGAT
>DAOURL010000220.1 GCA_030625165.1 Methanosarcinales archaeon
GCCATCGATCTTCTGGGCGAGGGTCTCTGGCGCAAATTCGCAGAACTTTTCCTGCTTGATGTACTGCGGCGTGCGCTCATGGATCACATCGGTATTCTTCTTCATCATCCGCCACGGCGTGTTGTCTGAGCGCCAGACCGAACTCAGAACGCCAGCCAGCGCAGACGCGGACTCGACAAACTCCGTAAACCGCTTCTTTGTGAGATGCTCTGCCGAATCGGCAACGAGCCCTGCAAGGTGCCTGAACCGGTCAGATCCTGCGAGTTTTGTGATACTCTCCATGACCTCTATGATCTCCGTGCTCTCCGTGATTCCGCGGTCATCACCTCCCCCTCTCCCTCCTCCTCCTCTTTCTCCCTTCGCTCCCCTCGCTCCACCATCTCCGCCCGGACACCTCTCGCGAAACAGTGGGAAGGTGTGCGGATGCCGTGACAGCAGGATTAGCATCGCTATGGTGTAGGCATCATCGCTCTTCGATTCTGCAAGCGAGTCCAGGAGCGACGCATCCATCGGCTCGTAAGCGCAGGTATCCATCCCGCGGTTGATCGCATAGTCAGAGACGATGTTCGTTGCGAAATGCACGATATCTGCGTCCAGGTACTGCCCGCTGAAGATGTCGGCATCGCTTATCTTCTCTGCCTCTGTGATCTCGCGGTAGCCCGCGATCAGGTCGTTTATGTGCGGCAGGTGTGCGATCTCATGGCTCACGAGCAGTCTTGCGAGATCGTTCTGATCGCGGCTGGTCTTGAGGTAGAGGTCGGCACGTCTGGACGCGGTAAAGACATGGATGTAGGAGGAAGGATCCGAATCACTGCTTTCGATGTATTTCAGTCTGATATCGTAATTGGACACCAGTTTATCGATCAGTTCGCTTAACACCACAAACATACTGCCAGTTGCTGGCTCGCCATCTCTGGCACTCACACTCACGGTTTCACCCCGGCAGTTTTAATGATGCGAAGCACCTCACAATCGAAGAGGCGAGGGGCTACCAGGAATGATCCGATTCCGCCAGATGTTTTTAAGATCACGTTATCCTCTTGATACCCTTGTTACGCGCATACGTAATATTTCTGTGCATACTCCAAAATTGTTGCAATTTGGGTCTCTGGTATCTCGCGTTGCAGTGACCAACACTTAAAAGAGATTGCTCATTTTATCCAAATCGCCACACTTTAGTTCGGGTGTTTATCGGGAATTTTATCTGGTTCTGTCAGTTTTTATGCCTCCGGCGTTGCTATCGCAATCACGAATGAACGAATTGCACGAATTTATTTCGGTTTAGTATTCGTTAAATTCGTTTATTCGTGCCATTCGTGATCTCTACGTCTCCAATACCCTGCGGACACGATTCATCTATAAGATGTTTGCAACGCGAACTACCAAAGAGCCTGCAATTTACCGCGAGCGTTCGCAAAGAACCCTTTGCACAACCACCATAACGCAATAAGATTTTAGTTACATGATTGCCATTATATTCTGGAAAAGGGTCAGAACCATGCTCACAAGCACATACATCCACATACCCCGCATCGGGAGTACGATCGAACACAGGATATGGTCATGCGGCATCAGGACATGGTCCGAGTTCGCAGAACACCGGGACGAGATACCCATATCCGCCGCAAAGAAGACAACCATCCTTGCAGGGATTGATGAGTCTATGCAACGCCTCAGTGCACGTGACGCTCAGTTCTTTGCAGAATCGCTCCCGAAATCCGAGCACTGGCGCGCATACAACGATTTTAAGGACAAAATTGCCTTTGTGGACATCGAGACCACGGGTCTCTCTCCGAACTATGCCCACATGACCGTTGTCGGGATATACGACGGCAGGAAGGCGAAGACGTACGTGCGCGGGATCGACCTTGACGACGTCGTCGATGAGTTTGCAAAATACGATTTTCTGGTGACGTATAACGGCGCACGTTTTGACCTGCCGTTTATCAAGCGCGAGTATCCTGAGATCGAATTTGACCAGTTGCACACCGATCTGATGTATCCGCTGCGGCGCATCGGTTACGCGGGCGGTCTCAAGGCAATCGAGCGGATGCTCGGGATCGCACGGAGCGAGGATACGACAGGGATCACTGGATTTGATGCTGTCCGGCTCTGGCACGAGTACGAACGCGGCAGTGCGGATGCGCTCGAACTGTTGCTGAAGTACAACCGGGAAGACATAGTGAATCTTGAAACGATCATCGAACTTACGCATCCCAGGTTCGTTGAAG
>DAOURL010000216.1 GCA_030625165.1 Methanosarcinales archaeon
ACCGCAGAGTGCGCGGAGGGGCGCGGAGGGGGGATAAATGGTTAAATGCTCTGCGTTCCTCTGCGCCCTCCGCGGTTATTTTTCTTGTCAGAAAGTGCAGGATCACAATCGGGAGACCAATCAACATACCTGAGTAGTTACAAAAAAAATAAACACACAAACGCAACAAAAATAAAAAAAAGAGATCCCCCTGCCGCACAGGCAGGAGGATTTTCACGCGCTTCAGATCAGCTTCTTGATCGGGTGGTTCGGATCCAGTACCGTGAGCCCGAGATCCTCTGCGTTCTCAGCAACCATGATATCGATCATAGCAGCCGCAGGAGCGATCATCTTCGCATTCTCGATTGGACCGTACAGATAGTAATCCGCACCACCAATTCCAGCGATCAGGTTGGTTCCGATGTCAACAGGAGGCCACACATCGCGGTGCTCCTTCTTAAACGTCTTCATCCAATCCCATGCGGACGCTGAGTTGTGGTAACCTGCGCCAACAGGAAGCCCGAGCCGTGCCTTCACAGCAACGCCTGCACGCACATTTGCACCTGCGCCTGCTCCGAGCGGCATTGCAGCAACGTCGATTAAGGGCTTCGTGATGCCGCAGTCTGCAGCGATCTCAAGCATGCCCTTATCGATTCCTGCTGCGCCTTCCTCGAGGATCTCGATCTTTCCCCTGACACCGCCTTCGGTTGCATTGAATGCAAGAACGATAGCGGATGTGAGATCTGACTCTGTTAGCGCAGCAACCTCATCCTCATGGATACTTGCGTTGATCGAGTTGTGGATGCCGCGATCCGCAACACCGATCTCGGTTGCGTACTTGACTCCATAAGCCCGAACGTCGCCTGCCGAAGAGTCGATTAAGAACGGCTCATCATACCCTTCCACAAACCAGTCGATATACTTCTTCATCGCCTCTTCCGTCTCTGCAACGATCTGGTTGCAGTGCGGGTTGCCGGTGATGTCACTGATCTCTTCTGCTGCCGTCCAGAGATTGTCGGCAGCGTTCTTGTCGAATTCTCCTTTGTCCTCATCCGTTACGATATTATGCCTGTTGTAGAACATCGAACCGAAGAGCACGGTCGGATATTCTCCTGGCTGACCGCCTATCGTTGTGCCTCCTAAATCGAAGACCTTCTGTTCCTTATCAAATCTGAACATATCAATACCTCACTTATATTGTTATCCCTGTCAGGATTACATAAGACAACGCTATCACAAGCCCTGTCACTATTCCGTAGAGTATGCCAATATCTCTACCAACCTTCTTTCCAATCCGCTGATATATCTCGGAATTTACGAACTCAATCTTCTCGTCGATATCGTCCAGCCGCTTCAGAACCTCGGTGTACTCAGCCCTGTCAACGACGACGTGTGGAACGATGATCTGTCCTTCTTCTGCCATCTTAATCACCCCTTCATCCACAACAACGGTGCCAGAACCAGTATGAGGGTAAACAATATGCCTGCTGCGACACCGAGCGGTGCGCCTGCCGTGAAGCCCGAATCCAGTTTCTGGTTACGTGCGATCAACTGTGCACGACGTCGCACGCTCTCAACCGCGGTCTCAAATGGTTCCATGTATGGCTCAATCACCATCGGGGTACCGACGCCATAAGTTATCGCCTCTCTCGCTTCTTCGGGAGCCTCTTCGGAAACTTCCTCTGCAACAACTTCTTCGGTTTCGACGGTTTCTTCGATCTTTTCCTCTTCTGGCATATCATGCACCTCCTACAAGGAAGCTGAGAGCTCCTTTCGCCATTATCGTAAGACCGAGAAGGATCAACGTTATCGTAAGACCGATCATGATTCCCTCGATCTTGGCTGCGTAGACACCTGCTGCAAACTTGTTTAAGTTGCCTGTGTCGATCATCGCGGCTTCGAGCTCTTTGATCCGTGCGCGGACTGTCGCAACTTCGGCAGCCATCGGTCTGAATCCCTCGATCTCTTCTTCGCCGCCACCTTCCTCGATCTTGACTTCCATCGGCTCAACATCGAGTGCTCCGGGATCCTTTGCAACGCACGCCTTAATCGCGGCTGAAATCTTTCCCTCGTCCTCGGTATCGATCAAGTCGACGACCTCGACGATCTGTTCCTGGAACCGCTTTATCGCTTCATCATCCAGATTCTGGATGAATGGAATTGCTCCTACCGATCCGATGATCCGCCCATCCTGGTCAATTCCGCTCTGGTGGAACGCTATTATCGCCTGTCCTGTGATATGACCCTTGACCTCCATTCCGGTTACAACCAGGAACCTGATATTCGGGTTCGATACGATGTTTGCGACTAACTTCTCGATTCCGATGTTCTCGGTCT
>DAOURL010000180.1 GCA_030625165.1 Methanosarcinales archaeon
TCTCACACCATCTCCATCTCATCGATGTCGATCAGTTCCGAGAGCGCCTGTGTTCGGATCGGGATGCCCTGCTCCTGCACCGCTGCCATCGGGTTCGTCCCGCCGATCGCAACGATGCCGATGTGATCGCGCTCGATCGGGACGCCAAGCACCTCGGTGTTCGGTTCGCTCACAAAGAGGATGCTGTCGAAGTTAGCCAATTTAAGTGTCAAAAGAATACCCTCTACCCTCTCGCGTGCGTGCATCGGCGCGATCCGCACGTTTGCGAGGATCTTGCCAGACCCTGTGGAGGCGACATCTGTCACCGATGTCAGGTCCTGCGACATGAGTGCATCGATCGGATCGATCGTCGTGCTCTCGTAAGTCAGGATGTCGGTAAACCGCACAGGAACTCCTTTTTTGATCTGCACAATGCCCCCGAATATAGGTAGCACAGGAACCCCGCTCTTTAGCAGGACACTGTCGATCGTGATGCTGCACGGTGTTATGATTGCGCATTCGTGACTCTCCAGCCGGATATTTCCAAACGATGTCCGATCCTGGATCACCCGGATATACGATCCGACCCCAAGACCGCTCTGCAGCACACCTTCGAAGATGAAGAGCGCATCGTCGAGATCGGAATCCTTGATTATCGATACATTGGCTGCGATCACACCACTGCCTTCGGCAGGATCGAACGTCACCTGATACATCATATTCTCGATCCTTGACATCGCAAAGATGATTGGGTTTGTTACTGGCGTCATGATTCACCTTGATTCCAGATGTCTGTCCTCTTTCATGCACTTCAAGAGATCGATCACCGAGTATGCCGCTCTCGTGATGCCCATGCTCTCTGCAGCAGCATCCGTCCCGACGAGATACAGGTTCGGAACAGGCGTCCGCACGTCAGGGATGTAGCCGTCGATGCTCACAGCAGCCTTCTCAGGAGTCGTTACCTGATAATGAACCATCTCTATATGCTTTTCAATATCAGGGAAGACCCGATGTATCGTCTCCCATGCCCTATCTCTCTCGGATTTCACGCTGTCCTCTACAACGAACATGAAACCAACGAGTTGCTTGCCCTTAGGAGCGATTCCCTGTGAATAATTGCTGATCGGCATCGCCCAGTATGCTTTCTCCTTAAACCAGACCTCCGAGCCGGTGTAATCGAATTCTTTCATCTGCTGCGAGAGCCCGAGCCAGATGCAGAGACTCTTTGCCTGATCGATCCTTCCAAGAAGGGCGCGGTAATCAGCAGGGAGATCCGCGATCATCCCCGGGAGATCCTTTGCAAACCCTGAGTGGACGACTATTTCTGCATCGTAGGACTCGTCGTCAGTGGATACGCCGGACGCCTTTCCTTCCTCTGTGAGGATACTCATGACCTGCGTATCCGTCCTGACCTCGACGTTATCAGGAAGCGAGTGCAACACGGAACCGAGCAGCGTCTTAAGCCCTCCGCTCGGATACGCCTGTGCATAAGATGTTTTGTTGGTTACCAGTCTTCCAAGACCTGTTATGCTTGTTATCTGCCCTACCAGTTGATCTGTGATGGTATGATTCCCTCCATCGTAGATTGCACTGTTCCTCACGAAACTGCTGCCATAAAGGATGCGATAGACCGATGTCTCCCGCATCGACTTTCCTGAAAGGAAATACGAGATCGTATCGACGAAATTGTACGTATCCTCTGATAGGTGATGCGGCAGGCACGAATACACAGACTCCTTTGACATATCGGTTCCGAAGGTGGCTAACGTCAGTGCCTTGGTAATCGCCTGCGAGAGCATCAGCCGATCCATTCTCGGGATCACATCGAATGTAGCGAATTCACGCAGGTTCGACGGCACCTGTCTGATCCCATTTACGGTTCTGACATAGTATGATCCGTAATCCACAAAGACCGGAGTATAATCAAAATATTTGTCCATCAACACCCGAAGCGGACCTTTTTGCAGATGCGTTATTGCATGAGGACCTGTATCGACCCAGAAATCATCGACACGGTAACTGTTGCAATTTCCTCCGAGATGATCGCTTTTTTCGAGAACGAGCACCTTCTTCCCGTGCTTGCCAAGTATAAGCGCTGACAACAGCCCGCTGATTCCGCCGCCGACCACGATCACGTCATACATCAGGTTCACCCCTCATAATGTAGAGTTCTCCAAACAATTCTGGTTGCTCCAGCCATATCTCTTTCCTTGTTGCCATGAACAGTAATGATATGTATGTAATGATCTTATCAGTATCGTGATCCAGCAACTCACCGAGTGTTATAATATCCTTCTGTTTAAATTTTTCATGCAGGATCGCCCCCAACTCCAGGATATTCTCTTCGATCCTCTCTTCATGCGCGACGCTTAAGATGTCGCCGACTGATATGATCGGCTTCTCTCCCTTCTCTTTACTCCGCGCTACCCTCCGGATCTCGACCTTTTCAGCCTTTTTTAGCTCGAAGATCAATTCATCAAGCGTCACAGGTCGTTTCGACCGCCTACGTATCTGTGGCTCGGGTATCGGATATTCCTCGATATCGAAATGGTCAAGCTCCTCTTTCTCCTCCGCTTCGCCCTCTTTTTCATCGATTATGGCGTCAGCCTTCATCCGGAGAAGGATCGCCGCGTAATGCAGCGTCCGCCCGAAGTAGCGTATATCAGAGCGGCGGCTCTCGAGTTGCTCTAAGAATTTGTCTGCAACCTCGATGATATTGATATTCCATGGGTCGATCTCGTTATCCTTTGCGAGGCGCACCAGGATCTCGATGGGATCATCCGGTATATCTGACATCGGTGTACATATAGGCGGTATCGATGTAAATGTTGGCGTGTACAGACCGACCGCAGGTATTTGCTCACGAGGGGCGAGTTTCAGTTTTGGTGGATGCCGCCCTGCGACTATTCATTATTCTCTCCATTATTCTATTTTCCGCCCGTATTTGTCTCTGACTTCTTTATACTCTTCTGTTCCACAACTTGGGCATTCATACCATCTTCCAACAACTACATATTTCACGCTGCATCCATAGCTATCGGGATCCCGTATGTGCCCCTTTACATTTCTGACTGATTCCATCTCAGTTCCGCACTTTGGGCATAATCTCGTCATCGTCTTCACCTTTTTCGTCTGATCGTTATCCCTTCAATGTTCCGCCGGTACTCTCTATCGGCATTCCATATAGCACTAAGGTTGCTTCGTATTCCTTCGTTTGTTCTGTCATTGTTCATTCACCTTCTTTTGTTTTTAAGGATTAGACTTCGGTTCCCAAGTTTCAATCCTTGTTTTAGTGGATGCCGCCCTGCGACATTTTGATGTGAATTTTATTCTTCTTCAAAATAATCCCCTCCCCGGTTTCCTCTGATATACACTCCTTCCCCGGATCGTCAAACCAGACGTCGAGCGTATTT
>DAOURL010000119.1 GCA_030625165.1 Methanosarcinales archaeon
GGAGGATTGGACTAACGGTGGTGTGAATGCTGCCTTCCGTTACACGAAAAACGTCGGCTTCCAGGATTGTCGAAATTTCGGGGCTCATAACCTTCACCTTTCGATTGCGGCCTAGTATCCCGTTCCCCCAGCTTCACACCAGCCGGTTACCCGGCTGGGTGTGGGGTTCAGTTCTGAGGTGGGGGCTAACCTTTCCTCAGGCTGGATTTTCACCAGCTGGCGAGTATGGATTTATCTCGGCACTCTCGTGTAATTCGTACATTCGTGTAATTCGTGATAAAAACTGCCAAAAACAGACCAAATTCCTGGAAAACATCTTGAAAATAGAGTGGGGTGAGTTGGGTAAATAACCGATATGGTGGGTCGTTTGTTTACTGCAACGCGAGATACCAAAGACCCAAAATCTTTTTCCAGCGTTACAAATCCATCCTGAACCGTGTCAAGTTGTTTTCCGGTCTTCGAATATCTGAAGAGATGTAAGTTGGAACCAGAGCACCGCGCGAGTTGGTATCCAGGTTTACATGCCGGAAACGATAGAAACCACATCCACCGGATTCCTGAGCACCTCGATTCCCTCCAGCTCTGCAAGTTCTGCCGTGTTCCGCATATCAATATCCCGCACCTTGAGTTCAGCGTATCCGCCGCGGATTGCGCCGTGCGGACAGGCAGGAGCGCACTTTCCGCAGCCATCACACTTCAAGAGATCGATCTGTGAATCGATAGCAGCATTGGGGCACACAACCTCAGGGGTGCAGATATCGCAGTGGTGCCTGGCGCATACCTCGCGGTCGATCGTATACGGCATCTTCGACCGGATCGTGCCCTCGATGTCCACAGGCACGATATAGACCGGAACGTTCCCTTTTACCGCCTGCGCAACCGCATTCGTTGGCAGAGAGTCTGCTATGCCGTGCACGATCTTTGCAACGGTGTTTGAGGTCGCTGGCGTGACAAAGAGGGCATCATATTTATTCAAGAGAAATCTGCCAACCTTTGGAGAACTCCTGCCCTGCTCGCTCTCCAAAAAAACCTCTTCGAGATAATCCCCGCCCGCGATGGTCGCAAGTTCATCGAACAGCCCGTACATCCGCAGAACCTCTTCTGCTGATTGCGATGCAAAGATGGTGATTCTGATCTCCGGGTTCGCCTCTTTCACTCTTTTAAACGCATCAAAGCTCTCTATCAGGTGGTGTCCGGCACCGGTGATCGCCCACGCAAGATTCGGATGCAGATACATGGTGATGATTATGCTTTGCGGCATTTAATGATTTACCGTGCGGTTGCGTCACGAATCGATATTTAAGTTAAAACAGATAAGATACCCAGGGTAGATATGATTCTGCCGCAGACCCCGGAGCCACACACCATGCCAGAAAAAATCCTTTCGCCGGAAAAAACAGAGAAAGAGAGGATATCCGATCTACAGATTCGACCGAAGACGTTTGACGAGTTCGTGGGGCAGACAGGACTGGAAGAGCAGTTGCAGATCTTTATAGAGGCAGCGAAACAGCGTGGGGAACCTCTCGACCACATCCTATTCTCAGGACCTCCGGGGCTTGGGAAGACTACACTTGCGCATATCGTCGCTTCCGAACTCGGAGTTGCGATTCGAGCGACGACAGGACCGGTTCTGGAGCGACCCGGCGATCTTGCCGCAATTCTCACGAATCTCGGGGCGAAGGATGTGTTATTCATCGATGAGATACACCGCTTAAACCAGATCGTGGAAGAGACCCTGTATTCGGCGATGGAGGACTTTGCGATCGATGTGATGATCGGCGAGGGCGCAAGTGCACGTTCGGTCCGCCTGAACCTCTCGCCATTCACGCTCATAGGCGCAACTACGAGAACAGGACTTATCAGTTCGCCTCTCAGGGATCGTTTCGGTGTCGTCAACCGGCTGAACTTCTATCCGCCTGATACGCTGACAGAGATCGTTCTAAGGTCTTGCAGGGTGTTTGGAATCGAGATCGAGCAGAACGGCGCGAGAGAGATTGCGGATCGGTCGAGAGGCACTCCGCGGATTGCGAACCGAATTCTCCGCCGTGTTCGCGATTATGCGCAGGTGATGGCAGATGGTGTGATCACGCATGACGTCGTTGATTCCGCACTCTCGATGCTCAAGATCGATGAGAAGGGGCTGGATGAACTTGACCGGACGATTCTTGCCATGATCATCGATGATTTCGATTGCGGACCTGTCGGCGTCAAGAATATCGCAATCGCTGTTGGCGAGGAGGTGCGGACGATAGAGGACGTTGTGGAGCCGTATCTTATACAGATCGGGTTTGTCAAGCGGACGCCGCAGGGAAGGGTCGCAACTTTGGCTGCGGTAGCGCATCTGCATGAGCACGAGTCCGCGCCGTCCACGATCCAGACACGCGTAACATGACAGCCCCATCCATCACAATGCTTAAATGATGCTCTCGCAAAACTGATTACCAATGGCAAAGACAATCACTGAAAAATACTGCACATCATGCGGTGCACATCTGGTTGATCCCGGGTACACCCGGTTCCAGTGCCCGACCTGTGAAACGATCCTCGGCAGATGCAATTCCTGCCGGAAGCAGAGCAATCCGTACACCTGCCCGAAATGTGGATTTACAGGACCGTGAGGTGAGAAAATGGGTGAAGTAGTAGCAGTAATCAAGATCATGCCAAATGGCGTGGACGTTGACCTCGAAAAAATGAAAGAGAATCTCGCAGCCGTGATGCCCGCAGGAATCGACCTCAATGGGATCGCTGAAGAGCCGATCGCATTCGGGCTTGTTGCATTGATGGCGACGGTCGTCGTTGGTGACGTCGAGGGCGGAACCGATTCGGTCGAAAACGCGTTTGCAGAGGTTCCGGATGTCGAGAGCGTGCAGGTAGCAGAGATCGGCAGACTATTGTGATTGTTATTTGAGGACTATGGGCTCGTAGATCAGGGGTAGATCGTTACGTTCGCAACGTAAAGGCCGCGGGTTCAATTCCCGCCGAGTCCATGCCCCTATTCAAGGTTACAGGCAGCATACGATCCCGCAGGACAATTGCGCCGTAAGCCCTGACAAGCCCGGTTAGATGTGTGGTTGCAGGTCCCAACCCGGGATCTTCCGCGCGCCAGATTGTATTCGGCGTTTCTGCCTTCTTGCACCCGGATTAGGTTCTTTTATTGTAACTACTCAGGTACCTAAACCACTATCGAGGGACTTCACTATGTAGGAACTGCCTGGGACATGGGCATACTGTAACCAAACAGGGAATTTAACCGCAGAGTACGCAGAGGGGCGCGGAGGTGGAATAAATGGTTAAATGCTCTGCGTTCCTCTGCGCCCTCTGCGGTTATTTTTCTTGCCAGAAATTACAGGATCGCAATCAGGAGACCAATCAGTATACCGGAGTAGTTACCTTTTATTTTCATTAACTATTCCGGAACAGGACGCTACTTAATTACCATGCTTGCCCCCTCCAATGATCTCCCTGATTGCAGGCATATTGTACAGCCCCGCTACTACGAAATGTTTTTATGAGATGAGTTCTGACATACACTACATGGAGCAAGGGGAACTCCGCCACGATCAGCACACGGTAACGCTTTCGATTGACCATAAGGTGGTTACACAAGTATCGCGTGAAGGTTCTGGTCGAGAAGACGATCGCGCTTGCAGATAAAGGGAATTTAACTTAAAGGAGGCTAAAAAATGGGATTATTCGGCATATCAGGGGGTACACTTCAGGATACTATACAGCTGTTGAAAAACACTTTTACTGTTATCGCAAGGAATCCTGCGATTTTTAAGCCCACTGTTGTACAGATTGTTGTTGGAATTGTTCTGTGGGTTCTGGTAATCGGTAGTTTTGTATCGTTCTACTTTGTAACAGGCGTCGCAATTGTTATAGCAGTGATTATACTTATATTTTCAGTGTTGATGCTGATTTTATTCCCGTTTATCAAGATGTATTACCGCGCAGCTCAGTGTTGGATTGTGTACCAAACATTCACAGGAAATAAGATCTCTTATAAAGAGGGGCTGGCAAGAGCAAGACAGAACAAAAAGGATATCTTTATCCTGGGATTACTGGATATCTTGCTGACCGCTCTATCCGGAAAATTGAAGGAAGGAACTGGGAGGGGTGGCTTATGGGCTATACTAAATATGCTTATGCGGATGGCAGGTGCAGCAGTTGAGGAAGGTTGGGATTTGGTTGGTCATTTCTTATTACCAGGCTCGATAATTCCAGAAAAAACTGTTGGAGAGGCTATATCTGACATAAAAGATATAAGAAATAATGTTCCCGGCGCTCTTGTCGGTGTTTTTGGGATTGATTTTGTGGGGGATCTGGTAAGAGGGTATATTATAGGGATTGCCATGCTCTTAATCGTTGGAGTTGGGGGTGGACTATATCTTGCAACCCATTCTTTGGTGGCTGTAGGTATTGGAGTCATTTTAGCACTGATAGTACATTTCGTGGCGGGTATATTCATAGATATGGTTAAAACAGTCTATTTCACAATATTCTATACGGCTGTAACCATGCCAGAGGAGATTCCCGAAGAAGATAGGGAAGAAGTTACCCACTACCTGACGAGTGTCTCAGGAGAAGGGATTGGAACGCCAAAGTCAGAACAGCAATTTATCGATCCGAAAGCAAGACAGTTGATACCTGTCGTTCAACAATATAAATCGCAGGGATACACAGACGATAAGATATTCTCGCTTCTGATGGAAAAAGGATGGTCAGAGGAAATTGTAAGAAAAGCAATCGATATGGCAGGATAGAGCAGATAATAGATATGTAACAGATATACGAGGTGAGGAGATGTTTAGCAAAGGAAAGATTGATATCGCGGTCCCGAAGACCAACTTCAGCACTGGCGAAGTTATTTCTGGAATTGCGACCTTAAATATGAAGAAAAGAGCAAAGGCAAGGGAGTTTACCGTCTCTTTGATATGTGACCAAAAGATCACAGAGAGGAGAGGTACGAGTAGGTCAACAAGGACTGACCGTATCTATGAATTTGAGCAGCAGTTGGATGGAGAAAAAGAATATGAAGGTAGCGGAACCTATCCTTTTGAGATAAAAATTCCTGAAGATGTTCTGGATCAGCAGCCCCAAATGCCCCAACTGGAAGGTACTTTAGGAACTGCACTTGGCATAGCACAATCTCTTACTGGAATGGGGGCAACGAAGAAAACCTCCTGGTATCTGTTAACCAGACTTGACATTCCATGGGGGACGGATATTAAAGAAAAGGTTCAGATAACTATTGGATAGCTTTCAAGTGCAGGGGACTCCCCGCAATTCAAAATCACTGCAAAAAGAATACTGAACAGAGATTTATATCTAAAAATAAGCATCTGATTTCGCAAAATATCCAATTATGGGGCTGCTCCAACGATCTCCCTGATCGCAGGCACATCGACATGCCTTTCGACAAGTTCTGCAAACTTCCTAATCCCTTCTTCCCTGTCTACGATCTCAAACGACACGCCCTCCATCGAGATTCCTTTCTTCCTGTAGAGATATCCGAGCAGCGCGCTTCGCACGTTCTCATTCTCGAATAAGCCGTGCAGATACGTGCCGAAGACGAGCCCGGATTCATCGATGCACCCGTCATCCCCGAAGACCGGGCGGCAGGATACGGTGTCGCCGGTGTGGATCTCGTAACCAGATACCGCTTCGCCGCGGATGCTCCCGATGATCGGACCGCCCGCGGTTACCTGTTTTGTGACCTGCCGGGTCTGCTTCTCGTACCGCTCGAATGTCGTTTCCACATCGAGAAGCCCCATTCCTGAGATCTCGGCAACGCTGCCCTCAAACCCGCGGTCGATGATCGTCCGCCCGAGCATCTGGTATCCGCCGCATATCCCGATGACCGGAACCGACCGCATCTTCGCCATATCGATGATCCGTTTGTCCATTCCGTGCTCCCGCATCTCCACAAGGTCGGCGGTCGTGTTCTTCGTTCCCGGAATGATGATCAGGTCAGGATCCCCGAGATCCGAATCAAGCGGGATGTACCTGACATTTGCAAATGCTTCGAGCGGCTCAAAATCCGTGAAATTCGAGATACGGGGGAGGCGTATGACCGCGATATCGACAGGACGCTTTAGGGGTTTCTTATCCGCGATGGATACCGAATCCTCCGAAGGAATCGCGATATCCGCATAAGGCACGACCCCGAAGACAGGTAGTCCTGTTATCTCCTCGAGTTGCAAGATTCCGGGTTTCAGGATCTCGTAATCGCCTCGAAACTTGTTGATGATAAATCCCCTGACAAGGGCTCTGATGTCGTCCGGCAACAGCGCCATTGTTCCGTACAGGCTTGCAAAGACGCCGCCGCGCTCGATGTCGCCTACCAGTATGATCTCCGGTTTTATCGATCTGGCGCATCCGATGTTCACGATGTCCCTCTCATACAGGTTGATCTCAGCCGCGCCTCCCGCGCCCTCGATCACGATCAGGTCGTAGATCTCGCCAAGCCGCGCAAGCGCACCGTTAACGATCCCTGAAACCTCGTTGATCGACTCGTAATAGTCGCCTGCTGCCCGATCATACGCGGGTCTGCCAAGGATGATCACCTGCGAGAGCCGGTCGCCCTTCGGCTTTAGGAGAACCGGGTTCATATCTACTGTCGGCTCAATTCCGGAAGCCCACGCCTGTATCGCCTGCGCAATCCCGATCTCGCCGCCGTCCTTCGTGATCCACGAGTTAAGACTCATGTTCTGCGCTTTAAACGGCGCAGTCGGAGCAGTCTTTGAGAATATGTGACAGAAGGCAGCGGCTAATACGCTCTTTCCGACATGGGATGCGGTTCCAAGAATCATCAGGTGTTTCGCCATCTGGTTGTAGTTATTTCGGTGAGGACTTATAAAAATAGTCGTGTGCATC
>DAOURL010000027.1 GCA_030625165.1 Methanosarcinales archaeon
CCCGCGTCCGTATTGAACTACAAGGGCGAGTCAGGCGTTTCGGATTCGACACTGTCACAGTCCAGCATCCTCGAGATCATACCCCAGGAAGTTCTGCTGCCGGAACTGACGATCTCGATCGATCCGATCGGCTACGTCGTAACCTGCGGCGATGAGGTCCCGATGGTTGTTACGATCACGAATGTCGGAAACGCCACCTCTGAAAAGGTCTACGTCAAAGGCGAGCTACCTCCGGGTGTGCGATTGGTGAAGGGCGGCGAGTTGGAACCGGTATATGAATCGGTCAAACCAGATAAGAGCGAGGAGTACGAGGTTACACTGGTCGCGAACGAGGAAGGCAAACACGTGGTTGAGATGAAAGTTATGTGGGCAGACGAGGAGACAACCGCCGTTTTCGAGTTCTGGGCAGAGAAATCGGGTTTGGAAGAGTATTATGTATATATTATTGCGGCAATTCCGATACTCTTAATAATGTTATGGATCATAAAGCGACGCAGAGAATATTCTTATTAAAAGAGATAGGTGACCATGCTTAACATATTAGTTCTTGGACTGGGGCAATGCGGAAATCGGATACTTGATGCGATGAATCGTGAGGCGTTTGGACGCGGCGGTGCATTTGCGAAATACTACACGCGCCAGAAGTTTCCGGCATCGGTCAAGACGATTGCGATCAACACAGCAATCAATGACTTAAAAGGACTTGTGGATACGCGTGCGAAGGACCGGTTGCATGTCCCGCATCTGCATGGCGTCGGCGCGAATCGAACCCTCGGGAAACAAGTTTTTGAGGATAATAAGGAAATTATAATGAGCGAGATCGATAGAAGAGGGACATTCGACCTTATTTTCATCATCACATCTGCCGCCGGCGGGAGCGGCTCATCATTTGCGCCGCTTCTCGTGCGCGAACTGAAAGAAACATATAACAACGCTCCGGTAATCTGCATTGCAGTACTTCCATTCAGGGAAGAAGGGTCTATCTTCCTGCAGAACGCTGCTTTCTGCCTGAAAGACCTCGTAGAAGAGAAACCTTCCGGAGTACTGCTCGTGGATAACCAATACCTGAAGAAGTACGCCGGCGACATCAAATCCGCTTACGACAAGATCAACACCACGACCGCGCGGCGGTTGCTCTTCCTTATAGAGGCGCTCAACAGCGAGATGCTGATGGTCACAGACCTTGGCGATCTCAAGACTGTGATGAACGGGGGGATCGGTATCGGAACCATGGGATTTTACGAAGCATCCAAGGACAGTACAATCAAATCAGCGATTCTCGGAAGTTTCAAGCCGAGCGGACTTCTCTTCCCGACAAACGTCTACAAAGAAGGTGCGCGTGCGATGCTGATCATCAAAGGCGACAAGAAATATCTTGATCTTGATCTGATCACCAAGACCATAGAAGAACTGTCCACTGAGGTTGGGCAGGTCTTCAAAGGGGTTCTCGTCCAGAAGGGCAGACCAAGGGTTTTATCGCTATTTACGCTAAACTCAGTCCCGGAACTTGAAAAATTGTATGCCATTGCGGCAGAGGCAATTCGGTTTGAGAGGGAACGGCAGGACAAGTCAAAAAGCCAGCTCGACAGCGCGTTTTCTCATATCGAAGATCTTGAGCCAATATACTAATAATAGGGATGCATGATTATAAGACAGTATGAGGATAGGGTCTCCGTAGAATCGGTCACCGATATTCTTTCGAAGATGGGTTTTAAGGTCTTCCGTATCGAAGGCGGGCATGATCTGTACTACAGTAACGATGCGCGTATGTACACCGAAAACGATATTAGGGTTCACGCCAAAAAGAAATTCTTTGATAAGATGGTGATCGAACTGAACAATGAGATGAGACTTATTTTCGTGCACGGCGATGAGACCGAGGCAAAGGCGTTTCTGGACAATCTGGCAAGGACATAGTGCACCATGACGACACAGATGGGGAAACGGACAAAACTCGTAAACGACCCTTCCGATCTGGTGCCATTGCTGCGGACATTCGGCTCAGGCATACACAAAAGCGTCTTTGATGAGTTATCAGAGGGATGGATGACCGAGCAAGAACTTGCAGAGAGCATCGGTACAGACGTCAAGCCAAGTCTCGAGATCCTGCGGAAGAGCGGGCTGATCGAGAGCCAGTGGCGGATGCCAGAGCCTGGCAAAACTCCGGACAAGGAGTATACGGTATCGTATTCAAAGTTACATGCAAATTTCCAGTGTTCGATCAAGGATATGAGCGACCTGATCATGATCACGTTCAAGAGTGATGGAGAGCTTGCAGATATGATCGAGTCGATCGAAGAGGAAGTTTCCAAGGGCAACCGCTCGATGGCAGGACTGTCCAGGGTCTTTGACCTGAGTTCGACGTTCATAAGAGGCATTGCAAGACGGTCGGACAAGCTGGTAGTCAAAGGGCAGCGTCTCGAACTGGTGAAGACCGGGGATCGATAGCCTATTTATCGAAACGTTTTACAGGTTCAATACCATTTTTCCGGTTCCAAAACAGACTCAATTCTTTTTACAGCATCATCAGTCTGTGGAAACCCCTGTGATACGAATTCAGCACAAGCACACGCTTTTGCCGGCTCTTCCTCGCGCATACGAAAGCAGGGCACACAGGGCGGGGATAAGAAACATGGCGAGGATAACAATCGCTATGGGATTGCCCCGCACACTCATTACTGCCCCTCTCATTTTATTGGGATCGTGAAATAGAACGTCGCCCCCTGCTCGAGCTCCGATTCCACCCACATCCTGCCGCCGTGCCGATCAACAATCTTCTTGCAGACCGCAAGCCCGATCCCGGTGCCCGTATACACGTCCCTGCCGTGCAGGCGCTGGAATATCACAAAGATGCGGTCGAAGAACTCATGCTCGATGCCGATGCCGTTGTCAGCCACCGAGAAGAGCCACGCATCCCCCTTTTGATCTGCTGCGATGTGGATACGCGGCGGCTCCTCGCCCTTAAACTTGATCGCGTTACCGATCAGGTTCTGAAACACCTGAGCCAGTTGCGAGCCATCCGCCACCACGGTTGGGAGGGGATCATGGGTAACCACTGCACCACTATCGTCAATAGATGCTTTCAGGTTGGAGAGTGTCTGCTCAAGGAGCATTTCGCAGTCGGTCGGTGTGAGCGGCTTACCACGCGTGCCGACCCGCGAATATGAGAGCAGGTCGTTGATCAGCGTCTGCATCCGGTTCGCACCGCCTACGGCAAAGCCGATGAACTCGTCGGCATCGGAGTCGAGTTTGCCCTCGTATCGCCGCTTCATAAGCTGCATGTAACCAGAGACCATGCGAAGCGGCTCTTGCAGGTCATGGGACGCGACGTATGCGAACTGCTCGAGTTCAGCATTGGAACGCTTCAGGTCTGTCAACGTCTGATTCAGCTTCGCCTCCGCGATTTTGCGCGCAGTTACGTCCTGCAACGCCTCTATAGCGCCAACGATCTCTCCTTCGGGGTTCCTAAGTGGCGCTGCTGTGAAAAAAATCCATTTCCCACCCCCTCCCAGATGCGGGAAGAATTTCTCGGCTTCACAACCTCCTTCGATAAGGGTGGATCTTTGATACTCATCGCCGTAATATCCGGCCATCTCTTCCTCTGGCAGCTCATCCACTATCAGATCAACCATGAGCGGTCTCTCTGCCGGATAGAATGCCGACCAGTGTCTGTTGGTTCCTACAATCTCGCTTGCAGGGATTCCTGTCAGGTTCTCACACGCTATGTTCCAGTGTGTCACGGTGTGCCCTCCATCGATCACAAAGGTCGGTATCGAACTTCCATCGATGATCTGCGAGAGTTTCTTCTCGCTCTCACGCAGCACTTCTTCCGTATGGATGAGTTCTTCGGTCTTCCTCTTCGCAAATACATTGGCGGCTTTGTATGTGCAGAGGATTCCGAGCATCAGCAACAGTACCGAGCCGAGTATGCGGGCAGCATATTGAAACTCGGGACCCCAGAGCCCCCATATATACCTCTCGCCGATGAAACTGAAGATCAGTATCCCGCCAAGAATGACAGCGCTCGTATGTGTGTAATAGATGCGCGGGTCTGCCGTGCTCTTTGGCAGCTTAAAAAACTGCCTTACAGGGTCTGAGTACAGGAGCCCCTGTGCGATAAAGATGATTAACAGCCCGTTTACCGCCTCCTTAAACACGATCGAGTGCGCTACCGCAAGCGGCATGTAGGTGTTGGCAGGCGGGACGTTTAGGGTAAATACCCATCTGAATACGGTGTAGAGGATCGCTGTATTGAATATACGGAATATCAGCTCTCCGAAATAGATGCTGTATCTGGTGCGCAAGAACCATCCGTGCCAGATGATCCAGAGCGTAAACGGCGGCACCGATACAAATGGACCGTAACCGCTTCCTGGCATCCAGAGTATCCACATCGTCTGGCAGCCGCCAGCGAGCGCGGACAGAAGCCCGTACCTCCAGCCCCATGCAAGCGTGATCAGCATGGGAAACACGAGCCCGAGGAGAAAACTCATTCTATACGTGCCGTAAAATACAAAATCCACAGGATAGAAGTTTACTATAAATCCGAGCAACCCGAAAAGAATCGAGATCGTAATCTTGTATGAGGTTATATTCTTATCATTCGAGTCCGGACGCCCGGAAGCATCACCATCAGCTGTGCCAACTTGTCCCATAACCACTCTCCCGGTTATTACTCCCTGTCCTTTGCAATGGGCTCCGGAACATATAAGATTTTTGGGTAGTGTCCCAAATTGGGTATACGCGCTCGATACAGCGTGGTTAAAATCACGGAGACCAAAGTAGGGGATTTAACCGCGGAAGGCGTTAGCAAAGCCGGCAGCATGTAGAGAGGGCGGAGTGAAAAACTCCGCGTTCTCCGCGGCCTCTGCGGTGAGACCCGGAGAGTATATAGCCCTATACCATTGGGCATATTCGATTATAGCACCTACTGTGGCAAACTATCGTATGTTAAGACCGTACCAGATATATTCGATAGCACAAAAAAGAAACAAAAAGGGGATTACTCCCCTGTCACCGCATCGTAGAACCTTGTATCGAAGAGATCCTCCTCGGTAAGCGTTGTGTCGATATTTCCGAGATCGTAGTGAACCTTCGCAAATTTAAGGGTGCTGTTGATCTGGAGGTGTGGATCGCTGATCCATTCACCGTCCCACGTTTCGAAGGAATACTTGACCTTGTCGAGATCATATCCGGTCTTATTTGCGAATATCCCGGCTGCCTCGTTCTGGTTCCCTTTGAGATACGCGGTCGCCTTGATGTGCGTCCTGATGATCTGCTTGACCATCTCCGGGTGTTCCCTGATCAGTTCACCGCTTACGAGCAGGCAGCAGCACGCATGATCCTGCCACATCTCGCCTGAACCGACAACGCTTCTGCCGTTACCCTCCATCTCGATCACTGCCGGACCCGGATGCGGCAGGAAGATGCCATCCACTGCCCCTGCTGTGATCGCAGCCATCGCGTCACCTGGTCCCATCTCCTTGATCACAACATCATCGGTGCTGATGTTGTTATCCATCAGGAATTTCCTGAATACTGTGTCCTGAATCGATCCCGGCGGGAACGTTGCGATCGTAAGCCCGCGAAGGTCGGATGGTGAAGTGTAGTTGATCTCTGGCCTGAGCACGAGATCGGATCCTTGGGTCTGCACAGCAGCAACGATCTTCGCATCGAGCCCTTGCGCGATCGCAGTGATCGGCGGCGCAGCGCCAACGTACGCGATATCGAGGTGACCGCCCATCATGGCAACCATCTCTGGCGGACCCGATGGGAACTCACTGTCAGAAACTTTCGTGATCCCGAACTCTGCGAGATCCTCTTCCCACCAGCCCTTCTCCATCGCAACCATGTGTGCGATCTGATGGGTGCTTGGCTGGTATCCGATACGGAGATGCGTCATTGTTGCCTCTTCTACTCCGTCTTCTTCCGGACTTTCGACGCATCCGGAAAACGCTGCAAGCAGCAGTACCGTCAGTATTACTATAGTTTTCTTCATGTAGCCTCCTGTTTTATGATAGGGTCATTTGAGCCAGTTCCATGCTCTCCAGTCTGTTGTCAGTCCCGGGCTCAACGATGAAGACGAAGTTGCCGTTTGACCAGACATAGCCATATCTTATGCCATCGCTTCCAAGCGGCTTCCTCCGAACCTCGGTCGCCTCATGCTCGTTAAACGTCACCTTCCCGAATCGAGAGACGGTCTGTGACGGGGGGTTCTCGAAATCTGACTTGTTCTTGTAGTTCTCGACAGCATTTGCGGCATTCATCGAATCGGTGCACTCGATGACGGTTACAAAGACTGAATATGTCTTAGCTTCGAATTCGTAGACCCCCTGAACTGCCTTTATCTCTCCGACACTTAAGTTTCCAGCGATCGTTGACAGTGCGTCCTCGGTTATGTTCATCGACCCGGTCGTGTTTTCATCGACCAGTGCTATCAGTTTAAACGTCCCTGGAAGATTCTCCGCGGGAATCATGTTTGCGATGCCTTGCGGTATTGTTGGTGTCTGGGTGGGGGTCGGTGTTGGTGTCGGTATCTCCTGATCTTCTGGCACGATGCACGCACACGCGGCAACTGCCAGAAGGATTATCATTATTATCTTGATTGCTTTCATGTTGTATCTCCTTTATCGACATTTCTCTCCTGAATGAGTCGCATGACATCATCAAGGTCATCGATTCTTTTGAATTCGCTCTCTTCGATCAGTACAGTTCCATCGATCTGCGTATGTCTGCACGCCCCTTTCACAATGTACACAGATTTAGTTCCTGCAACGGATGAGATGCTGCTCATCAAGCGGGCATTTCTCACCATCGTCCGGTTGTACGTGCTAAACCCGGTCAGCATAGTGTTGTTATCGCTGCTATCGTTGGATATGGCATTGAACGGCGCCTGTTTCGCAGGAAATACGAAAAATCCAAGCGGTGTGAGCAGCAACGAAACTTCATTCGGTTCGGACTGTTCTGACGGTTCCGGCACAGGATCCTGTTTGGTTAGGTCCCTTTCTGTCGAGAGTAGCTTGATCGGGCAGACCAGTTCGGCATCGAGGATCTCTTCGAGACGGAGCACCACATCGATCGATGCATCCGTCCCTCCTTCCTCGTACTTGCTGACCGTTCTCCGCGATATCCCAAGTTCGGATGCAAGTTCCCCAAGCGAGATATTATTAGCGGTGCGGATGCTTTTCAGGCGTTCGCTATCGATCTTGATGTAGAGTCCGCCCGGTGCGGCATGAACCAGCGGGGGCACGCCCTCTATAAAGCAATCGCGCAGCGTACCGGGATTGATCGACGGGATGCCGTATCTGAAATATGTCACACCATCCGCAAGCGTCTGATCGCGCGACTTGCTCCCTATGACAAGCGGGCTCCCATCCAGAAAACCGGAGAGGTGCCGCATCTCCCGTGCAGTCTCGGCACTCAACCCATCGATGTTCGAGAGTACGCGGAGTAACAGCAAGATGTTGCAGCGCCGCGCAGCCAAATCGAAACTCCGAGGTCGGATATTGCACCGATCCGAGAGCGTAAACCCGGCTTTGCTCAGGATCTCGATAACCTGGAGTGTTAGCGCCTCCTTGTTCATCAGAGTTTCGTATGCTGCGACATACCTATAAAGGTTTGGTGTGTGACGGCTTTGGGCGTATTATTCGACCGTTGAGTATCATACACAGCGGTACAGGGTTTGCATATAGCTATAGCGCTACATCACCCACGCTACAGAAGCGAGCAGAAGCAAAATCTAATACAGCTTCCCATTTTTCCAGAAAAATGGCTTGTCAGGGGGTCTGCTGAATCTATTAAATACGCTTGGGTAGAGGTCTGGATATTTTGCTTCGTCCAATGGGATATTGAACATCTCTTCAGGTTCATCGTCATAGCCACCCAGTCCAATAACGATGAAAACAGGCATTTTTCGTTTACGTGAAAATTCTTGATACCTTTTCATTTGTTTGTGATAGCTCCAACTTAGGCGACCCTCCTTAAGCCCTGAACGATATTTACACTCCACAGCAAACTGTTCACCAGTAGGCATGTATCTAAACACAAAATCAGGATTCATACTACTTTCGACGTATCGTTCCTGGTTGGTTTCGGTAGAATGTGTCTTCTCTGCGATTGAAAAATACTTTTTCGAGAAAAGATCTTGCACATAATCTTCGAATCTCAAACCAACTACAAAGGAGTCATCGGAAAATTCATATTTTATACCTTGCAAGATTTTAATTCCCGTATCAAGAATGCCCATTATCTTCACTCTCCCAAGTGATGTACTCTATTCTTGTAATATCTACTTCCCAATATATAACTTTTGTGGTTTCAAATAAATTTTTTAGTTTTGTATTACCGGTATGATCGTACAACACAGATCTCTGCTTATAGCGCTACATCCACGCCACAGCCACCAGCAGCGCACCAAGCCGTGCAATCTCATTCGTAGCCCCGATCACATCGCCGCTGATGCCGCCGAAGTTGCGATTTGCAGTTCCAAGAACGACGAGCGACACTGCGATTGCGCTGCCGAGCATCGCAACACCGAGCAAGGGCAGACCTGCGCCTGCACCCGGGCCAACATACATACCCCCACCCACAACCGCGAAGACAAGCACGCAGACCGCAGCCGAAAAAAGAAGCCCGATTGCGAACTCACGAAATCCGGTCTCATCGATCATGATCGATCCAAGCCCCGGGTGGATGCTCTTCCCGAACGCCGAGATCGTGAGCATCGCCTGCTTTGCGCTCACCTCGGCAGCGATCATGACCGCCAGAAACTGATAGCCGGCGCCTGCCGGATCACGCTCCAGTATCCCACTCATTGCTGCGAACAATCCGAGAACCGCGATCACACAGAAGACAACCCCTCCGATGCCGAGCGAGACGTCACGCATCGCACCGATCTTCTTTTCGCGTGAACCGTGCGCAACGAACCCGTCGCCAAAATCAGAAAGCCCGTCGAGGTGGTTGATGCCTGTGAGGTAATAGAGCGAGGCTACGATCATGACCGAAGCTGCCTCTGGCGGCAGGAGCAACCCGAAGAGCTGACCGATACCCCCTATCAGAAGCCCGGTGACCGCACCGATCACCGGAAAGAGATACAGCCGCTTACCAAGGGCAGCAAGCCCTTCCATGCTGATGCCAACAGGAATCGTGGTCAGGAATCCGAGGCACGACCTTGCAGCAAAGAGGAAGTCGCCCACTTATACGACCCCCATCTCTGAGAGGCGGGTTGGCAGATACGTGTCAGTCACGAAATCCAGACCCTTCCCGGCAAACGCCTGCTGCTCGGATTTCTTCCCGAGTTTTAGCTGGAGATTGATCTGTTCCTTCCAGTACTCGGTATCGAATCTCGGATCGGTGAGTTCGCTCTTCAGAGCGGCGATGTCCTGATCTGTCAGTTTATCAGTGGAGAGCGAGTACTCCACGATGTCTGACGGTTGCACGCCAAGAAATAGCGCCTTGGGGGCTGCAAGATACTCGGAGAGGTGCGCACTCTTGATCGATCCGTAAGCAACGCTTGCATAGATCCGGTAACTCCATGGATCGCCGTCCGTGAAGACGACGACAGGGAGTGATAACTCCTCGCTCATGCGTTTTATCATGCGGCGGGTGCTGCGTGCTGGCTGACCCTTCAGGTGCACCAGAATCGCATCATACTCCTCATCAAACCCGTTCTCGATCAACCTGGCATACATACCGCCGGTCTCGATCGCAACAACGAGTTTCGCATCATGATCCTTGAATCTGACGTTGTCCACGTTAAACGGTATCTGGTATCCGCTCTCACCAACATCCTCGCGGCAGTGGATGAGACGCTCACCCCTTTTTGTCTCTTCGAGCAGGGATACGGGTCCGAAGATCGTTGCCCCGTCCTCCTCGGGTCGGATGTGGAAATCCTCCCGCTGAAGCGCAGTGATGATCTCGAGATCCTCGATCAGCCGATCGCTCTCTGACTGCTGCTTAAACTTTGCAATATCCCAGTTCTCTGATATGTAATAGAGTTCTCGCAGCGTGGATCCGCGGTTGTTCCTCAAATGCTCGTTTACGAGGAGTTCTATCGAATACGCCATCTTCAAGAGATGATATGCGCCCTTTACAGTCTTCGCACTCCGCACGCTGGTTTGATCGCCATATACCCAGACCTCACTATCCTCGTTGTACTCGATGTTCTTCTTTGTTCTCGTAGATATCCTGATGTTCGGGATCGTTCCGTTCTCGAACTGGTCGTAGAGGTCCTCGATCATCTCGAGCAGTGTTTTCTCTGCGATGTGGTTCTCTCTCATGTTATCGCTTCTCGCCTGATGGGTGGTTTTGGTGTTTCAGAGGGGTGATAATATCTTTGGTGGCTTCCCTGTGGCTTTTTAATTTCTTCTGGGCGGACTCTGATTATGGCGAAGAAGATTAACCACAGAGGACACGGAGGGCACAGAGAGTTGCTGTTTTCTCTGTGTCCTCTGTGCTCTCTGTGGTTTTCCAAAACCCACTTCCAGGAGATAATAAAAAGTCTCGCCCCCCTTTGATATCGGAGATAAAATCCATCACGAGAAAGAGCGGAGACGATTTCTCTGGCAGTTATGTTTCGCAGCTTGCTATAATCGATCGGCATCAGGCTGTTACCATTACTCTTGGTTCAGAGAAAATCTGAACTTCCTTTTCTGGAGCTTCAGGTATATATTCTCCGCCTTCGATGAGTTCTTCTATTATAATTTCAACTACTTCTCTTATATTTTTTAACGCTTCTTCTCTGGTATACCCCCATGTAGCGCCCCCAATATCCTCAAGGGCGGGGCAGTAAGCATGCCACCGATCTTCATCCGGTTCGACTACCACTCTGAAAAGATAAGTTTTCGTCTCCGATTCGCCTTTAATCATATATATTGCTTACCTACATTTTCATATATAAGTTTCGATTCATGCAAAAAATCAGCCTCAGCACCAGAGTAACTTGACAGCCCTGTGAAACGTTTTCATGTCATCACCCCAAGATCCTCCGGATAATTCACATTCAGAAACGTGCGGAGATCAGGATCGAACCTCCGAAGCGATTCTACCGGCACAAAAAGAACATCATCTAGTAACGATATCGCTCCGCGGATGGTATGCTCCCCCTTCCCCATAGCATCACGACACGCATCTGCCATCGATCTGCCGTAGACTGCATGGAGCGGTTCAAGTATCCCATTCGGATGCTTCGGGATTGCAGCATCGCTATTATTCGCCTCTGCGCATCCAAAGAGCGCATCGATGACATCCGGATTGACGTAAGGCAGGTCACATGCGAGACAGATCGAATACTCTGATTTCGATGCGCTCAATCCTGCAAGAATGCCTGCAACAGGACCATATCCACGAACCGGATCGCATACGACCTCTGCACCATCGGGAACCGCTGAAATTGCTGCAAGAGATTCGCACTGTGCAGAGTCCCGTGCAGCGATGATGATCTCATCCACGACCTGTGAGATGCGACCAGTCATCCTCCGAACCATCGGCACCCCATCGATTGTCAGCAGTGCCTTATCCTTCCCAAAACGTCTGCTTCTGCCGCCACAGAGGATGATTCCGGTTCTCATCTCACATCCGGTCCAGTTGTTTCATTATCTCGATTGCCTGCTTCTCATATTTCGATGATAGCCGCTTGTACTCAGCATCTGAAACCGCGCCAGCGTCACGGTCCTCTTCGAGTTTATTAAGCACGGCAAGAATCGCCCTCTTCTTCCGTATCAGATCCTCTTCAGTCTGGGAGATCTCCGTGATGATCTCATCCATCTCATCCCAGTCGCCCCCTCTCGGCTCTTTATCATTCTCATCGTCCCCGCTGCAAACAGTGCAGGACGCGCATGATAATTTATTTCCGCCTTCCTTCTCCCGCAGTTTGTTATTCCTGACATGGATTATCGGATAGCTCAGCGCAGCGATGATCAGCACCGCAATGATGCCATATACAATCCATTTATCCATACTGGATGGCTGTGGCTGTGATGTATTCACATGCAACTCCTTAAACGCTAAAGGTCCTGACCATGCATAGAGCATGCTACCATCCTCTTCCTGACTTGTTTCGTCGGGTTTTATCGCATTCTTAGCACCATCCGTGAATTTGACGCTGGCATCCGTATTGACTTTCAATCTGAATGCGCCGATCGGATAGTTCACGACTGCCGGATCGAGATTCTTTACAAACTCGCCTGATTCGGCGATTGGTACGGCATACATCACCGAGTACATCGCCATATCCCCCGGATCAATCGCTGCATCCCAGCGCAGGGTTTCTCCATCCAACTCATGCGGGATCGAGGTCGGCGTGGCATTGACCGCATGTCCCATCTTCCGAACCTGCATGATCTGTGCATTCCCGGGAATCGTGATGTGCAGATCCCCTGAGTAGTTTGTATCCCCGTTGTTTCTGAATACGATCGTTTCGGTTATTGTCGCTGCATCATCGCCGATATTGTAGTTCAGTTCGAGGAGATTCATTGGTATGGTCACACCCTGCATCGCATACTGTGGAGAACCGACTGCATTGGGTGCAAAGGAAAGCAGTAGGATGCATATCAATAATATTTTCTTCATCATTGTGATTCCTCATATTCTGTATTCTGATGGGTTATGGCGATCTATAAAAGTATGTCTGCCAGGAACGTTACCTGCACCCACAGCACAGGTATGGATTATTGATCACGAATCCACGCCCATCGCAGGTATCCGTAAAATCGATCACGATGTTCTGCATCGATGGCGCGATCTTCTCGTCGATGAGCGTCCTGATCCCGCCGAGATCGAGCACAATGTCACTGCCGTTTCGGGCACTGTCCAGTTCAAGACCATAAGTTATGCCATGATCGCCCACTCCTGCAACATATATTCGCAGACCGCAATCGGTATATTCCGGTCTGGTTTCGGATTTGGAGATGGTTTTCAGTTCAGCTACTGCGGACTTGGTGATCGTTACCACGTTTGCCACCCTTGGGTTGCAAACGGGCTCGAAGGGATTCGAACCCTTGGCGAATGGGTTAAGAGCCCACCGCTCTGCCTGGCTGAGCTACGAGCCCGTCTGGACGTGATCTGTTGGGTCATGCAGGATATAAACCTTTGGTGCGCGGGGGGTTACCCATCGCACTGGCGCGGGATCACCGCCATCAGTAGCGCTTTTTGTGCGTGCAGCCGGTTCTCTGCCTGATCCATCACAACCGAATGCTCGCCATCCAACACCTCGGCAGAGATCTCCTGCCCGCGATGCGCTGGTAGGCAGTGAAGCACGATACAATCGGATTTTGCATGACCCAAAAGATCGCTATTGATCTGGAAACCGGAAAAATCCCGGAGGCGCTTCTCTTCTTCTTTCTCATCCCCCATCGATACCCAGACATCGGTGTACAGGACATCAGCGCCGGATGCTGCCTCGATCGGGTCGTTTGTAATCAAGACACCGCTTCCGAGTTCGTTAGCACGAGCCACTATCCCGGCATCCGGCTCGTATCCGGCAGGGCATGCTACCGAGAGGTTCATGCCGGTTATTGCACTTCCAAGCATCAGTGAGTTGCAGACGTTGTTCCCGTCCCCGATCCACGCGATGCGCAGATCCTTAAGATCGCCTTTGCGTTCCCGGATGGTCAGCAGATCTGCAAGCAACTGGCACGGATGCTCCATATCAGAGAGCGCATTGATCACAGGGATATCTGCGCATCTCGCAAGTTCACGTACGGTCTCGTGGCGATAAACCCGCGCCATGATCACATGGACGTATCTGGAGAGCACGCTTGCGGTATCGCAGATCGTCTCGCTCCGTCCGAGCTGGAGATCAGCGTAATTCAAGTAGAGAGCGTGTCCTCCGAGTTCGGTCATCGCAACCTCGAAGGAAACCCTCGTGCGCGTGGACGGCTTTTCAAATATCATGGCAAGACTCATGTCTTTGAGCGCATCCGTGTAATGACCGCGTCTCTCTTTTATCCGGGCAGCCAGATCGAGGAGCTCATATATCTCCTCGTGCGCCAGGTCTGATACGGAGATGAGATGCATCATACAGTTGTAACCTCGCAGCCATTCTCGGTGACGATCACGGTATGCTCTGCTTGGGACACAAGCGCACCGGTAACCTCCCGCAGGATGGGATAAGGTTTGATGAGTCCTGCTTTTGTCAGTTGCCGGAATGTGAGATCGATCTTCTCTCCGGAAAACCATCTTCTCGCAAACGGGAGGTTTTTATACGCCATCATCTCCTTTAGCAGTGCCCTTTCTCTTGGAATGCGCGAAAGTGTGGGTTTTTCTGTAGTCACGTGGTAAATCTCCCATCTCGTCGCATCCCTGACCTTTCCTTCCCCCTCAGTCGCAAACGGCTCGATTGCGACCACCTGCCCATCGTAAAGCACGGTTCCGGTGCGTGCACGTACGTTCGGGATGCTTGGTTGGGCGTGTGCCTGGTATTGTGCGAGTCCGTGTCCTGTGAGGTTTGATATCGGCCTGTATCCGAACTCACCAATTGTCTCCTCGATTGCCGCCCCGATCTCCCTTGTGTCGATGCCGGCGTGGATCACACCGATAGCGCTCTCAAGCGCCGCCCTCGACGCGTCCACGAGTTCGGGATGGTCTGAAAGATCGACGGTCATGGCAGCATCCGCGATATATCCATCGACGTGGACTCCGATGTCGAGTTTTACCATATCTTCGCCGAATACCGCTGTATCGTCTGCGCCGGGCGTATAGTGCGCAGCATCCTCGTTTAGCGAAAGGTTGCACGGGAATGCGGGCTGTCCGCCGAGATCGCGTATCAGATTCTCTGAAAAGACCGCGGTCTCAAGGATGCTCGCTCCGACTACTATTCTCTTCGCGGTCTGCTCCCGCACCGCTGCAAGGATCTTTCCCGCCTGCCGATACTTCTCGATCTCTTCAGATGTGTAATATGTGTTCATGGTACCCCTAAAAAAATAAGACCGCCCACAACGATTGATTCGCCGGGCGGCAAGCGTTCAAACTGGAATTTCAGTCCAGTTTGAGTATATCAAGTGCTCTGTTGATGTCTTCTGCCTTAACCGTCTTCCTGCCCGCGTGTTTCGTCTCGATAATCGCTTCCTTAGCGATTTTCATTCCGATCTTCTCGAGCTCGTCGGTCAAAGCACTGCGTGCTGATTCGCTGACCCTGATGTCGCCTTCGGATGCAGCCCGTATAAGTCGCTCAACTGGAGCCAATGGTAGTATTTTCTTTGCCATTTGTTCTTACCTCCTTTTGTGGTATGATTCCGTCCGCAATCGAACGGTATGTGTTCGGTTTCATGCACCGACACCAAGCATAGAATTATGCACAGAATAGAACCCTATCCCATGACCATATCCATACTTGGTATTGCTATGAACTTACTTTCTGAAATAAGTCCTATATATACTTTTTGATCCTGATCTGCGCAACATTGAAAAATATATTTGAGAAATTCAATTTATGATCTCTCGGCATGGTGAATCATGCCATAAAAAAATTCATTGAAAAGATTCATAGAAACGATCATAAGATATTGGAACGAAGGGGAATTGAACATGATAACCATAACAGGGCTGAAACTTAAGAACCCAACGATCCTCGCCGCTGGAATCCTCGGTAGTACCGGCGCATCGCTCCTGCGAGTTGCAGACAGCGGCGCAGGCGCAGTCGTCACAAAATCGATCGGACGCTCGCCCAATTCCGGACATCCGAACCCGAGCATGGTAAAAATCGAATGTGGTTTCCTTAACGCGCTCGGTCTGCCGAATCCAGGGTATCAACAATATCGCGAAGAGCTGGTGACCGCAAAGAAAGGCAAAGTTCCTGTGATTACAAGTATCTTCGGTGGAAACGCATCCGAATTCGTCGAGGTTGCGCTCGGACTCTGCGATCTTGCGGACGGGATCGAACTGAACCTCAGCTGCCCGCACGCAGACAGATACGGCGCGTCTATCGGCATCGACCCGTCTCTTGTCCGGAAGATCACATCTGCGGTCAAGGACGCGGTTGACATCCCGGTCTGGGCGAAACTGACTCCGAATGTCACAGATATTACAGAGATCGGGCTTGCCGCACAGGAAGGAGGCGCGGATGCCGTTGTTGCCATCAATACTGTGCGAGCAATGGCTATCGACATCGAATCTGGATTTCCGATACTTGGCAACAGGTTCGGCGGACTTTCAGGGACTGCGATCAAGCCGATTGCCGTGAAATGTGTCTACGACCTGTATGCTGCGCTCGACATACCAATAATCGGGGTCGGCGGGATCTCTACGTGGCAGGATGCGGTCGAGATGATGATGGCTGGAGCAAGCGCTGTGCAGATCGGGTCTGCGGTGTGCGGAGGAATTCAGGTCTTTGCGGAGATTGCAGACGGGGTCAGGGATTACTGCCGGGCGCACGGGCACGATGTCCCGGATATCTGCGGGATCGCGCATGAGAGATAGTATCAGTAGATGCAAGGATTCGGAATAGCGGGACACGGTCGATACAGTCCCCAGACATTAGAAAAATTTGTGATACCCAAATTCGTGCGATTCACCCAAACGTGCGCATTCATGTTTGACACAAGCGCCAGAGCCAGATTGGCAGCCCTATCACGTACACAGTATTAATAGAGTTGATCGCAAGACAAACGAACAACGTGAAATAACAAGAGGCGAAGAAGAGATGAAAGTATGTATTCCAACAGAAGGAGAAGGCGGCATCGACGATCTTGTCGGTCAGCACTTTGGCAGGGTTCCGACCTACACAATCGTCGATCTCGACACGAATGAGGTTGAGGTGACCCAGAATACCAGCGAGCATATGGGCGGCGTCGGGCTGCCCCCGGAGTTCATATCAAAGACAGGTACTCATGTCATGCTCTGTGGGGGGCTTGGACCGAAGGCTGTTACGATGTTTGAGCAGTTCGGAATCGACGTCTTTGTAGGTGCATCAGGTACGGTGCGCGATGCGATCGAGGCATGGCAGCAGGGGCAGCTTATGGAAGCGACCGACGAGAACGCTTGCAGGGAGCACCGGCACCACTGATCTACTGATCTTTATGGCTCACTTGCCGGGTACACAAGGATTATATCCGGCATCGCCATACCATGGAACCGCTCAAGATGCTCCTGAGGTATCCTGGAAGGACCGATGTCTGCGAAGAGATCTGGATATAGTCACTGCGCCTGACATTGCCCTTGACAAGAGCGACGCGTACCCTTTAAAACCCCTACAACCCAGTCTATAGCATATACCCATCGGATCGTGCAGGCGCAAGTTTGTGGATGTTTTATTAAACCTGCCACGTTTTTTAGCCCTGCCGTATCCGATGCCATTCTATGGATATGCTATGATTTTTTTGAAACTACGAGTTTGCCTACACTTCCATGAATAGCAAATTAGGTATGCAAATATCCTGCCCTACAAAAACTCGACTAAATTCAAAAACCCGAACAAATCAGGATTTTCAAGATCCTGGACATGAACACACAGATTCTCCTGAGTGGGAAAGTGATGTTCAGATGACAACGATCGAATCCATTCTCGCAGTCCCTTTTAGTGTCCAGTAGCCGCATGTGCTGCAGATCTGTATATGCCCGCATCCGTACAGACGTTTTCCGCACTTCGGGCATCTGGTCAGTTGTTGTACGTTTTCCATGAATTTCACCGATTCGATTTTCGCATCGTTTTGAGATGCTGATGCCGTTTGTCCTGATTTACAGCATACCGCCACGGGGAGGTATAGGAGAGAATGCCCCACTCCCGGCCCACCCCCGTACCACACTCCCGCATCAAACTATCCAGAAGGCGATATATGTCGCTACATAGATGCGGGTTTTTTGAGTCTACCGCAAGCGTATGCCTGCATCCGGTAAGTTGGATGTTAGGTGTGCAAATAGTTGTCCCTACAAATATTAGGTTTTGAATGAAAATCCAAACTTATTGAGATTCATTGAGTAGGAATCTCCCACCACATCACCACTGCCGATTGTGCCTCCCTGCAGAGACCTTTCAAAGAGATGTATTGTTCAATCATCTCCTTCGTGCGATGGTCAACCTCCACGTATTTGCCAATAAAACTCGCTATGTACCTGCAATATAAGAGGGAACGGAGGGGGGTTCATCCGTTCCATGAGGTGCTCCAAGGCATCTTCTCACAGGTTTTCACTCTTCGTCTTCAACCTCTTCGCTTGCCGCTTTGGCTTTCTTGCATCTGCAATGTACGCAGTTTCCGTCGCATTCACAACCCATTGTACTCTACCTCCTTTTATGTTTTAGAAAACTATGGTGTTAGGTATGGAAATAAGTTGCCCTAAAAAAGTTAGGTTTAGCGCAAAAACCCGAAACATCATTCACACCTTCGTTTGCATCCTCCGGAACACCGTGGCAGCCGCAACAAGAAGAAGCAGCAGCAGCAGCAGCCCGGCGACGATCGCGACCTTCCAGGAGGTGCCATCCTCTACAACAAACGAGACCGGCACCCTGACGCCTGCGCCAAGACCAAGCCCACCTGCGCCGTCTCCAGCCGGACGAGCCGTGATCAGGATGCTTCCCTCGTGCTCGCCAGCTTCTGCATGATCTACCGATACCGTAACAGCCATGTTCTCCTTTGCAGCAAGATCGAACTCCAGCGGGTCTACGGTAAGATTGACTCCTTCCACCGTGAGTAAAACCCGTTCTGCCGCGTCACCGGTGTTGATCACGTACAGTTCTCGTACCGCTCCATCTTTCAGGCTCACCGCGCCAAAATCGATCCGGTCGGGTGATGCGCCAACACCGATCCCGGATGCTTGTGGGATCAGCAGGAAAAGAAGGAGAAGGGGGATTAGCCCCCTACGACTCGCTCTCTGCAACGAAAAGAATCGTTCCATCGTATGTTCCTCCTGCCCAGTCAGGCACCACAAGGTTTGCCACGACATCGTACTCATACCGGAAGTCTGACGTGTCTGATGGCACCACGCTTGAGAAACCACCGATATTCAAGCTGTTTAACCGGAGTGACTCGTTGTAGAATCCCTTGTTGTCATCAAGCATCATTGCAGAGACCTTTGCGGAACTTGCTCCGGTGTTTACGACTGTTATGACCTGATTTGTAGAAGTCATCCCTGCTCCGACCTTCCCGAAATCGACAGTCATCGTCGGAACCGTCATCGAGATCGCAGGGATGATCTCGGCGGTAAGTGCCGTTAAACTCCCTCCTCGGATATACTCGACCTCAAAGACATCCTCTGCTGGCAGATAGAGAATCTTCTCCTTAATCTCCCCCTTCGCAAGTTTGAATGCTGACTTCTCATCAGGCGTTGCAACCTTTGCCTTGCACCGCTTTCTCAGCTCAAAGAAGCCGTCAGGGAATAGAC
>DAOURL010000140.1 GCA_030625165.1 Methanosarcinales archaeon
ACAGATCTGGTCCGATGCAACTTTGCCGACCCAGTAGCCCTGACACGGCACAACGCTGACAGCACTGTTGCTCTTCCAGCCATCTACACAATCGTAGTAGAGACAGGTCTCGCCGAGCGTCAGGTTGAAGACCGTATTAGCATCGTTCGAGTCATTGAGCGTATTTGGCACCGATACAAAGTTCCACCCTGCATCAAGGTCGAGACAGAAGTCGCATGCACAACATCCTTCATCGATCTGCCCGTCGCAGTTGTTGTCGATTCCATCACCGCAGATTTCGTCCGCTCCCGGATTGACAGATGCATCGCCGTCATTGCAGTCGTCTGCGTTACCAGCGTATCCGCTCGGCAGGCTTGCGCCAGAGCAGACCTGCTGTGCAGCCCCGGTTCCGTAGCCATCATTGTCGCCATCGGTGTATCCGGTGAGCAGTTGCCATACAGTGGCATCGCCGTCATCACAGTCGTCGCAAACTCCAACTCCATCACCGTCACCATCGGGACTGTCCGGGGTGGCAGCATTGCAGTCGTCGTCCTTGCTGTTACACGTGATCTCGGTCATACCAGGATTCACGTTCGGATCGTTGTCGTCGCAGTCGTCGCCACAAGGCGTGGCGTAATACCCGTCATTATCCGCATCGACTAATGCATTAACAGTTGCCGTGCCCGGGGTCACACCAACGCCAGTAATCTCATCCTTGTTCTCATCCTTAAGCAGAACAAATGGGAGGGTGATGTCGGACGTTCCGGCGGGGGCACTGCCCTTCACCTCGAAATTCACAGTCATCAATGTTCCTGCTGCCGCTGCGTATGGGGCACCACCGTCATCAACCATGGCATACTCAACTACCCCCGGAGTGCCGTAATCGCACACCTTCATGAAGGGATCGAAGAGATCACCATCATCGACGCTATTGACTTGCAGCACATCTGAGTCGTAATTCAGATAGACTTCAGCCGCCCTCATGGTGGATGTGCCCGAGTTTACCACGACGTCGATGGCAAATAGTCCCCCTGGACAGAGACCAGTTGTTTCTTGCGGTGAAACTTTGACCGTTGCTGGAGTGGTAGATCCTACAGTCACTGTGCCCGGAGTCACACCAACGCCAGTAATCTCATCCTTGTTCTCATCCTTAAGCAGAACAAATGGAAGAGTGGTGTCGGACGTTCCGTCGGGGGCACTACCCTTCACCTCGAAATTCACAGTCATCAATGTTCCTGCTGCCGCTGTGTATGGGGCACCACCGGTATCAACCATGGCATACTCAACTACCCCCGGAGTGCCGTAATCGCACACCTTCATGAAGGGATCGAAGAGATCGCCATCATCGACGCTGTTGACTTGCAGCACATCTGAGTCGTAATTCAGATAGACTTCAGCCGCCCTCATGGTGGATGCGTCCGAGTCTACCAGGACATCTATGCTGAATGTGCTTCCTGGGCTAAGACCAGTTGTTTCTGCCGGATTTATGGAGGCCGACGGTGTTGCCGCTGCAACACCTATACCAGCCGCTACGAGCATACCAAAAACCAAGAGGGTGGTGGTCCATACCACCAAACCTCTTATTGTTGTTGCTTTTGTCATTGTTCTTACCTCATTAGCTCACATGCTCGGCGATTATGGATTGCAAGGTTCACCATACACGTCGGCAAAGTCTATGAAGTCGTCCAAATCTATGGTGCCACTGTCATCAAAGTCACCTGCAGAGTTATACGCTGCATCTCCGACAGAAGTGCCATACGCTTCGGCAAAGTCTATGAAGTCGTCCAAGTCTCGCTCTCCATTGCCGTCGAAGTCACCCTTGCAGTCCTCAACAAGCGTCGACGCCCTGTCGATGATGTCGTGCACCTCTTCATCTGACTTGCACAGTACATCGCGCTCCTCATCCTCGCAGTTCGGTGCGATGAACGAGGTTGTGATCAGGAACTCGTTGCCGTCTGCCGTTGTGGCTGTCTCCTGGTCTGGCAGCACAAGCTCTGTGTACTGGTATGGCTTCGTGAAGATGCTCCACCAGTTCCAGATCTCTGTACTTTCGTCCGAGTTGAGTCTCTCAGCAAGGCTTGAGTCGAACCGCGGTTCCTCTTTCTCAGCGATGTAGTAGAACTTGAGTGGATCTACCGTATCAAGGATGTTTCCAGCCTTGCTATCGATTGTGCGGTCATCTACGCCACATGACACCTTCAGAATACCGATGTCATCGATCATCGTGTGAGGCTCGTTGAACGGTGGGAGTAACCAGACATTGTGTATGTCTTCGTAGCCACTTTCCTGAATGTTTGCAAGCCACTGTGACGTCACATGACTCCAGTCTTTTCCACTGTCGGTGTATGGTGCCCACAGATCCGGACACTTTGGTATTGGCGACTGGAATGTGATGTACTTGAACTTGTCTACACCATTATCCTCTGCCACATAGATCGCCGGCATGTCGTATCGGACACCGTCAACATAGAACGTCTCACCTGCAACAAGACATCGACCAAGTTTGAACGAAACATATGCATGACCCAGTTGACCTTCGGCATAGTTGACATCCGTAACCTCTATATACCATCTGTACGCCGGGTTGGTGGTTGCATCAAGATGACCGTTGATCCTGCTGAAGTAGAACTTCTTGCCTTCCTCCATCAGGATCCCTGTTTCAGTGCTCGGAACCTCCCGATTCATGTTACCGCAGTATCCAACATCAAGCGTGACTTTATCAATCTCTCCAGATCCTCCATCTTCAAAGCTTGTGACCCGTATAAAGTGGTCCATGAAGGATGCTTCGCCAGATATCCCAAGCCTGTTATCAACTCCAGTGTAAGACTGTTCAACCTCAATCGTTCCTGCTGTGATAATAGATCCAGCCTCAGCATAGACGAGATCGACCATGTCACCGTCATCCATACCAGGAATTGCTGGATCGTTTGATGCAACAGGCAGCATGAAGCGTGTAGCCTCGGTGCCGGTTGTACCGCCGAGCTTTGGCAGACCTGCGTGTCCAGTGGCACCATTGTCCCATAGCAGCATGTAAGTTGTCTCTGTTACAAGAGCACCCTGTGCCATTGATACGGGTAGAATGCTGCTGTAGTAATCAGACATCACATAATCTTCCGCATGTCCGTATTCTGGCTCATAGAAGAGTCTCAGGAATACCTTCTCATCACTATCTCCACCATCGACCCTGATCGTGTTCGCATCCGGGTACTCAGCATTCGCATACTCGTTGTCGATATACGCCGGGTTGAACGTCACGGAATCCTTCGCGATCACGCCTGGATCGAACGGATCAACCGCATCCGGATAGATGAAGTCAACCGCACCGGTCATTGACTGTGTCGGATAGAGCGCACCAGCCTCACCATAGACGCGGACTGTTGCATTACCCATTCCGTCATCGTTCACGAAGAGATCTTCTGTGTCAACCGCATTGTACTCGAATACCATCCTCGGCATGTTGAGATACGCATCCCTGCGGCTATCACCTAGTTTTGCGATCTCCGCTGCCCTGTCGATGATGTCGTGGCACTCTCGGTCAGACTTGGACAGAAGCGTCCTCTCCTCCGCCTCGGAGTTCGGTGCAATGAACGAGGTCGTGATCAGGTACTCGTTACCATCAGCGCAGTTTGGCGTTGGCATGCACGGATCGTTCGCTACGTAGGTGTCACTTGGCTTCTCATCGTCTGGCAGCACAAGCTCTGTGTACTGGTATGGCTTCGTGAAGACGCTCCACCAGTTCCATAACTCTACACCATCCTTACGGGCATGTCTCTCAGCAAGGCTTGAGTCGAATCGATATTCTTCCGCCTCATCGACGTAGCAGAACCCAAGAGCAGGCTTCTCACCGTTGATAATATCTCCTGCCTCTGTGCAGATCTCCCAGTCAGGTTCGGTAACGCCTGTATCGAACTTCGCAAGATCGATGTCATCGATCATCGTGTGACCTACATCGAACGGTGGGAGCACCCAGACAGGCACATTTGGAAGCAGTCTTGCAAGCCACTGGTTTGAGACGTGGCTGTAATCCACCTGATTCAAGTCATAGCCATCTTCAATCCACATATCACATTCACATTCATCTGTACACTTCGGCAGTGGTGACTGGAGCGTTATGTACTTGAACTTGTCATCATCAGTCACGTATATCGCTGGCATGTCGTACCTGACACCGTCGACATAGAACGTCTCACCCGCAGCGAGATGTCGACCAACGGTGAAAGTGCACCACTCAGCACAGTTAACAGCCCCAACACTGATGAACCATCTGTATGCCGGGTTTGTTGCTGATTGGCCAGTGTTGTACCGCTCCACATAAACCGTTTGGTTATATAACGGCACAGCTATTTGAGTGTCGGCGGACGCTTCTTCATCCATATTACCAATGTATTTTATGTCGAAGTACGCAAATACACCATCAGAGCCGACAAACTCAACCTCGTGGTCCATGAATCGCACTGGCACACTTGGTTCTACTTCTATATGTTCAATCCCGACCTCGATCGCTCCATCCGTAAGTTCACCTGCTCCTAGAAGACCATCGCCCTCGGCATCGAGTAGATCAACAGTCTCAATAACAGTCATACCAGGGGTGCCGTCATAGGAATCGTCAGAGTTCACAGGCATCGTGAACTTTGTATAGTCAGCAGCACCAATTATTGGAACTCCACTGTGTCCAGAATTGTAGTTGTCCTTCACCAGCATGAAGGTTGTCTCTGTTACAAGAGCACCTTCTGGCATTGTTATGTCCCTACGCTGCATGTCAACTATATTGTTAACCATGAGGTCATCCACGACGTGATCATATCCTGGCTCGTAGAAGACTCTGAAGAAGACTTTCATGTCATCCTCGAGAGAGTTGGTACCATCGACAGAGGCTACATTGTACATGTACGCCGGGTTGAATGTCACGGAATCCTCTCCGATCACTCCGGGGTCGAACGCATCGACCGGATCCGGGTAGATGAAGTCAAGTGCCTCTGTGTAAGATTGTGTTGGATATATCGCGTCCACTTCACCGTAGATGCGGACGGTTGGTCCGTCGTTTATGTATATCCCTGTATCAGTAGCCGCATCGAATTCGTAGACCATGCGTGGCATGTCGTCATAATATTTTCGATCCATGCCTGCTGCACTCACAGCCATCACAAGGACGGTTGCGATCAGCATTGCGCCTACGATGAATGCGGTCATTTTCTTCGTATTCATATTCGTATTCTCCTTTTTGTTATGCGCGAATTACTCGCGCAAAGTCACGGGTTTTGTAACCCGTTCATATGTATTGTTCGCTGTTCGATACCGCATATACGCGGGAAGCGTATATGGGAACATCCCCCGCAGACTTTGGTTCACCATTCGCGTGGGTATAGCGGGGGGATTCTGATTTCACAATTCGTGTGAATTTCATGGA
>DAOURL010000142.1 GCA_030625165.1 Methanosarcinales archaeon
ACCACCAAAATCCGGTAGTTTAATTAATAAGATACAAGGAGATAATTTTATACCGATTATGAAAACCGCAGTACTTGCATATTCTGGCGGACTGGACACATCAGTCTGCATCCCACTCTTAAAGGAGCGATACGATTACGACTGGGTGATCACATCCGTCGCGGATGTCGGGCAGCCCGCACCCAAGTATATAACAGAAAGGGAATCAAAAATACACAATGAGGTAGGAAGATAAATGATATCGGAAAAAGATAAGGCAACTATATTAAAATATGCAAAAAAATACAATATCAGTACAGTAATCTTATTCGGTTCCTGTCTTGATAAAGAAGACCCGAATGACATCGACATCGGTATAAAGGGGATAGAACCCGAGCTTTTCTTCAAATTTTATGGAGAGTTGTTGCTTGAGGTCTCAAAGTGTATAGACATAGTCAACCTTGGCAAAGACAATCTATTTAACAGATTGGTAGAGAAAGAGGGAGTAAAATTATATGGTTAGTTTGAGAGAAAAGGTCGATGTGGAACTGGAAAATATCTCTGCTGTCTTATGTGCATTGGAGGAGATTAATGCATTCATATCCGAGAAGAATACTGAGGAATGTCTATCATGAAAACCGTAGTACTTGCATATTCTGGCGGACTGGACACATCAGTCTGCATCCCGCTCTTAAAGGAGCGATACGATTACGATAAAGTAATCACAGTCGTCGCGGATGTCGGGCAGCCCACATTAGAGATCGATGACGCAACCCGGCGTGCAGAAACACTTGCTGATGCGCATTACACCCTCGACCTGAAGGATGAATTCGTGAGGGATTACCTATTCCCCTCGATCAAGGCAAACGGGCTCTACGAGGGTTACGTGCTCGGAACAGCGCTTGCACGCCCGCTCATTGCAAAGAAGATCGCAGAGATCGCCGAATCCGAGAACGCGGATGCGCTTGCGCATGGCTGCACAGGAAAGGGGAACGACCAGCTCCGATTCGAGGTGATCTTCAGAGCCACAGACTTCGATGTTGTTGCGCCGATGCGCGACCTGAATCTCTCGCGGGAATGGGAGATCGATTATGCGCGGGATCGGGGCATTCCGGTGACGGTCAGCAGGGAGAAGATCTGGAGCGTTGACGAGAACCTGTGGAGCCGGAGCATAGAGGGCGGAAAACTGGAAGATCCGTATTTCATCCCGCCTGAAGAGATCTACGAATGGACATCGTCACCCGAAGACGAAAGTGCGCCTGCCTCGGAGATCGTCGAGCTTTCGTTTGCGGACGGCGTTCCCGTCGCATTAAATGCAAGCTCGATGGACGGCGTGGCGCTTATTAGAAAGCTCAATACAATCGGCGGTGCGCACGGCATCGGGCGGTCAGACAAGATCGAGGATCGGGTGCTTGGATTAAAGGCGCGGGAGATCTACGAGCATCCTGCCGCAACGATACTCCTGACTGCGCACCAGGATCTCGAATCGCTCGTGCTCACAAGGGATGAACTGAGGTTCAAGGCGGTCGTGGATGCTGCATGGGCTGAACTTGCATACAAAGGTCTCGTGGATGAGCCGCTCTATGCCGATCTCTGCGCGTTTGTCGATGAGACACAGAAGCGGGTCACTGGGGATGTGAAGGTGCGGCTGTATGCGGGCTCTGCGACGGTGGTTGCGAGGAGATCGGACTTTGCACTCTATTCGGAGGAACTGGTATCATTTGGCGAGTCCGTGATCGACCAGAGGGATTCCGAGGGATTTTCGAAGTATCATGGGTTCCAGGCGCGGTTAGTTCGACGGTGATGAGGTGGCAATGGTCAAAAATATCAGAAGATCGATTCTGCTATATTTGACCGTTATCGCCACCATCGTTGCCATATATTCCTTTATTTTTTTATTTTTGATGCTTAGAGAGGGGCAGCACATACCATCGCAGATGGAGAATGTGAACCCGGTAACCGCGATCTACTGGGTCATCGCGACGATGACGACTGTTGGGTATGGGGATGTCTATTTTATTGGCAATGCAGGAAGGGTATTCTCTTCCATAGTCGCCATCTCCGGCGTGATCTTCCTGTTCGGGATGCTATTTCCCCTGGTCCTCACGCCGTGGCTCGACGCACGCGTGAAATCCCTGCTGCCCACACGTGTGCCATCGAAACTCTCTGATCACCTGATCATCTGCGGGTATAGCCCGATGGTTGAGAGTCTGATCGAGGAACTTGAACATTATAAGACGCCTTTCGTGGTGGTTGAAAGCGACGAGACGATCGTTAAGGATCTGTTTGAGAAAGGTATCCTCTGCATCCACGGGGATCCGAGCGATAAAGATACACTCGATGGAGCGAATATACGGACGGCTAACTGCCTGATAACCAATAAAAGCGATGAAATGGACGCAAACATCATCCTGACCGCAAGAGAGATGAGTGATCTTACGATAATTGCCATTCTTGAGGATCTGTCAAAGAGGGAATATCTGGAGTATGCCGGCGCAAGCAATGTGATCGCTCCGAAGTCGATGCTTGGCTCTTTCATCGGCAGAAAGGCGGTGGATCCGACGGTCAGCCATCTGGTCGGTGCGACCGAATTTCTAAAAGACGTCGAGATAATCGAATTTCCGATCTATCCGAGAAGTGAACTCGTAGGAAAGAGTTTGAGGGATGCCGGAATAAGGGAGCGGACAGGGTGTAACATCATAGGGGTGTGGACTGGCGGCGAACTCTCGTTAAACCCGAAACCGACTGATGTGATCAGATCCAACTCGATTCTGCTGGCGGTCGGAACTGAAGCGCAACTCCTCAAGTTGAAGAAACTGGTCAGGTGAGGTGATTGGAATATGCCGATTGAGAAAGAAGAGCATCTGGTGGTTGTCGGGTATGGGGACGTCGGCAAGAGCATCGTTGATGAATTAAAGCGCGCTCGCGTAAAATTTGTTGTGGTGGACCGGAACGAAGACGCTCTGTTGGGTAAGGGATTTGACTATGTGGTCGGGGACGGTTCGAACGAAGATATCCTCAAGAGGGCAGGCGTTTCGTCTGCATCAACGATCATAATAGCGTTAAACATCGATACAGACGCAATCTTCGCAACCCTGGTCGCAAGGACTCTGAACCGGGACGCCATCATCCTGACGAGGGCGAACGCACCGATATGCGATAAAATCTACAGGGCGGGTGCCGATTATGTGGCATCGGTCTCGATCGTGGTCGGGCAGATGGTTGCGAAACTCGTAATCGCTGAGCACGAAGAGGACGTCGTGATGCTCTACGAGGGGATCGAGATCGAGAAGTATCATGTCAGGGAAGGATCGCCGTTGGTAGGAAAGACACTTGAAGAACTTGACCTCAGGTCAAATGTCGGCTGCATAGTCATCGGGATCGAGAAGGAAGGAAGGACGGTGACTGAGATGCACGGAAAGACCACTATCGAGGAAGATTCGATACTTGCTATAGTAGGAAGCAAGGAACAGATACGGAAATTCGAGGAATATGAAGATATACTATCAAAGAGTTCGGAAATGGTCATGATCGACAAAATAGTGGAGATTTTCAGATAATGGAATACGAAACAGCCGCACAATCCTTAGAACTGCTCGCCATGGTCATTATGGCGGCCGCATTCTACTATGGGTATTCTCTGATAAAGTTCATACCAAAGGAACTGAAATCACTGCAACTGGTGGTTCTTGCACTCTTCTTCATGATCCTTCGGAGGGCCGCGTCTCTCTTCTCGTTCGAGATTGGGGGGATGGTGGTCCTCGTCTCGGTAATCTCGCTTGTCATAGCAATACTTGCGCTGCTCGGGCTCAGGCGGATGTATCAGAATGTGAGAGGGCGATGAGACTGGGGGTGTGTGATGCGGGCAGGGGTTTGCCAGGTGCCGAAAGATCCCCGAGCATGAAAACCCAACCACACTTTCAGAGCAAATAGAGAGGGCGAAAAATGAAAAGCGAGGACAAATTCGACTTTAAAGAGTTGGCTTCATCGCTGGTAATCGTGATTCCGTTCTGGATCGTTGCTATATTTCTGTGGCGATCCACAGGAGATATCTTTTATCTATTCAATTTTATATACATCGGGGCAGCGATCGGAGTTGGTATTGGGGTTTATTCCGCTCTTCCCAGGAAGAAAAAGCCACTGGGTCGCAAGCTAACTCTGTTTCTCATTGGCGGGTACTTGCTCGTCTTCTTAGGTCTCCTGAAGTTTGAGAATCTGCAGATCGAAGGCTTCTTTTTTTACCTTCTGGCTGGATTTTTCTCTGGTTCCGTTATCCATTACATGGTAGCGAAAATTTTTGGTCCGATTCTGTTTAATCGAGCATGGTGCAGCTGGGCATGCTGGACTGCAATGATACTGGACTTGCTTCCGTATAAGCGCAGCAGCGGGCGTATCCCCGGGAAATGGGGCTGGCTGCGTTACATACATTTTATTTTAAGCCTCAGTATTGTGCTTTTGCTCTGGTTTGGATTTGGATACCGCGTTGAAAGTAAAAGCATCACTGAACTATACTGGCTTCTTGCTGGCAATGCTATCTACTACGCAACTGGCATAATACTGGCTTTCTGGCTCAAGGATAACCGCGCATTCTGCAAGTATGTCTGCCCGATAACCACAATTCTTAAGATTACAAGTCGATTTTCACTGCTCAAGATTCGAGGAGATAGCGAAAAATGCAACGAGTGTGGGGCTTGCATGAAGACGTGTCCGATGGATATTCGGATCCCGGATTATGTCAAAATGGGCTTTCGCGTTCTATCTACTGAGTGTATCTTATGCCAGACCTGTGTCAACACATGCCCTACTGGGGCTCTGAAGGTATCTTTCGGTCTGGATATCGGGGGCAAAGAGTTGTTGAGTGAACGAAAGCAGTAGGGAGAACTTGCATGGATATCCTGCATCTGCCCACATTCAATCCCATGCACCAGCCATCCACCTGCTACATACTCGGCACAAGATCAAGTGCTATGAGCTACCTGGTGGGAAGATGGCGAAGATCGTCCACAAAGAACCACGTCAGGAATGCGATCCCACTTATGAAAAACTCTTTGCGTGGATCGAAGAGAGTGGGGAGAGGTTGGTGGGTCCAACAAGGGAAGTTTATCTGAATGACCCACAAGAGGTCCCCCCGGAAGAGCTTTTGACCGAGGTATATACTCCAATAGAGTAGCATTTGATTTATGCTTCCGTTCGCTTATACTCAAACTCCGCTGCCATCAAAACTTCACAAACCCGAGATCCAGCACCAGCGATAGGATGATAGCTATTACGGAAAATGTCAAGATGACCAGATAATTCAGGCGTTCCTTGGATACCGAGAGGCTCCAC
>DAOURL010000062.1 GCA_030625165.1 Methanosarcinales archaeon
ACATCTCCGCAACCGCGGATACCGAGATACGGATCAAGAGGGAAACCTGTGATGCCTGCAGCAGGATTGCAGGGGGATATTATGCCGGAATCCTCCAGTTGCGGGCAGATAGCCGCCACATCACCGAGGAAGAGGTCGAGCGATGCATCCAACTGGCAGACCACCGGTTAAACAAGCTCACGTCAAAGGGAGATCGGTTTGCATTCGTTTCCAAGATCGAGGAACTGAAAGAGGGGGTCGACCTCTACATCGGGTCGATCAGCGCATGCAAGCAGGTGGGAAACGCTATCACAAAGGAACTCGGCGGGACGTCCTCCATATCATCATCGCTCGTCGGCAAAAAGGACGGCGAGGATCTGTACCGGGTTACCTGCGCGGTGCGGCTTCCTGAGTTCGTGCGTGGCGATGTCGTGTCCATGATGGGAAGGGTGATCGAGGTTACGCATCAGGACCGGCAGATTCACGGCACCGATCTCTCTGACGGTGGAAAGGCATCGTTTGATGCTGCCGTGCCTGCCGTGAGACTTGGCAGCCGGGCGGGTGCGGTGACCGCGGTTCTGGTCGCGATCGAGAAGGATATGGTTCAGGTGCTGGATCCGGAGACGTACGAGACCGTTCTTCTGAAGAAGCCCGCATTTTTACATGCAGAAGCTGGAAGCGATGTCTGCGTGATCAAGACGGCGGAGGGGTTGTTTCTGCTTCCGTAGGGTACTGGGGGGATTGAAATGGACGTAGTATATGAAAATATATGATACTGGATATAATAAACGATTTTGAGGAGTTTATTGATAGATTGGCGATAAGAAAGGATGAATTGAGTGAATTGAAAGACGAGTTATTGATATACAACGATCCGGCATCATGAAAAGCGTGACTTCCTCCCCGCTACAAGTAGCGGAGCTTCCTGATTCATAGCGGTTGCTCATGCAACCAGCTCCACAGGCGTTAATTCCCCACAGTCCGTGGGTACATATCTATTTTTAATGTTGATTGCGGCGTTGTGATCTCGCCCCATGACCGCCCCACAGTCAGGACATCGGTAGGTCCTCTGTGAGAGCGGCATCGACTGGATACAGCCGCAAACCGAACATTGTTTTGATGTATTTCTCGGATTAACCAGTTCTACGATCCCACCAGCTTCTTCCGCTTTGTAGGTCGTTAGACTGATTAACATACCCCAGGATGCATCATGGATTGATCTTGCAAGATGATGGTTTTTAACCATGTTTTTGATCTGCAAATCCTCGAATATGATCTGGTCGTAGGCATCTGTGAGTATCCGGCTTGCTTTGTGCAGATAGTCCTTTCGAGCATTTCTGACTTTACGATATATCCCTGCAAGGACAATCTTCTGCTTATTCCGGTTACTTGATCCTTTCTTTTTCCGTGACAGGCATCTATGCGCTTTCCGGAGCTTCGAGTCGTACTTATTAAGCGTTTTAGGATTCTCGATCTCTGTACCGTCTGATAGTGTCGCAAGTGTGTTTATCCCGACATCCACACCAACAGAGGTCTTAATCTCCTTTTTTTCGGAGTCTAACAGTTCCACAGAGAAACACACATACCACTGATCTCCCTCTTGTTTGATCGTGCAGGTCTTGATCTTCCCTTCGATCTCCCGGTGCCGGAAGATTCTTATCGCCCCGATCTTCGAGAGATGGAGTTTGCCGTCTTTGATCTTAAAACCTGTTTGAGGGTATGTGAAACTATCATACCGATTCTTACCCTGAAATCGCGGGTATCCTGCCTTCTTCTCACCATTTTTCACGCGTCTGAAGAAGTTTTGGAATGCTTTATCAAGTCTGCGAAGGACATCCTGCGCAACCTGTGAATATATGCCAAGATTGAGGTATTTTAACTGCCCTGCCTGCTGATTATAGTTTAATCCAACGCCACAACGGTCATAAGCATTCTTACGGTCTTCAAGCATCTCATTGTAGAGATACCTACAAGTAGTCAGGCAGTATATTAATATTTGTACTTGATCCTTTGTTGGATATAGCCGATATTTGAAAGTCCGTCTTGACACAATACTTATATTGGTTGAAGTGGTATATATATGTAGTTTATGGAAGCCAAAACAACTGGAAGTTCAGTGTTTCACACTAACTATCATATCGTTTTTTGCCCTAAATATCGGCGCAAGGTTTTTAAAGATGATATAACTGAATATCTTTAATAATTCGTAACTACTCAGGTATGTTGATTGGTCTCCTGATTGCGATCCTGTACTTTCTGGCAAGAAAAATAACCGCGAAGGGCGCAGAGGAACGCAGAGCATTTAACCGTTTATTCCTCCTCCGCGTCCCTCTGCGCACTCTGCGGTTAAATTCCCGGTTTGGTTACAGTATCCCCCATGTTCTGGATAGTCCCTGCACAGTGAAGTCCCCCGATAGTGGTTTTGGGTACCTGCGTAGTTACAATAATTCTTTAGGAAACAAGTAGAAAAAAAGGGTGGACGTTAACTGCAATTGAAGTTAGACCAGACCATAGCCACCTATTCATCGAAGGAATTCCCCTCAATCATCCGATTATCTGATGTGGCGAAATATTTAAAAGGAACCAGTGGGTTAGCGCTCTTCAGGGGTTTCCAAGCTACGCCAGAGATTCCGCAAAGGGCGGATATGGTCACGGAGTTACTATGTCGGGACCGCGGGAGAAGTGAGCAGCGAAGTTATCAAAAGGTATATCGAGAGAGTAGAACATGACTGAACACAACCACTCGGCGGCATTCATCCCCACTAATAGATCGCTTGAAGGCGATCTATCGATGCCACTGCCTGAAGGGCAGGGCATTACAAGTAGCGGGGTCTTCTGCCGCGCATCTGTAAATGGCTTTTTAGATCGATAGTGCCACATTTTGACAGTCGTGCTTACACAAGACACTCCAATGTGCCCAGAAAATAATAAAGAGTCTCAAGCACCACGATAAGTCATATAGCGCTGGTGTGTAAAGTCGGGAAAAGATGTTAAACACTCGGAGTGACATCTATGCTATAAGCGCCTCAGGTCTCATAGGGTTCATCACTTGTTCAGTCAGATGTTTCATCATCGGCGCCGCTTGCCACCAGCCGCCACTTCCCAAGTTTTCAGAATTTCAGAACCACTTTCCAGCCGCACGAACTGCATGAGCGATCAGATCGGCGCAGGACCCCATATCCTTAAGCGACAGGACCTCGACCGGTGAGTGAAGGTATCGCGTCGTGACACTGATCACACCGGACGGTATCCCCTCGCGTGTCAGGCTGATCGCGGTCGCATCGGTGGTGCCACCGTCTGATACGTCAAGTTGATGCGCGATCTTGTTCTTCTTTGCGGTCTCTCGCAACCACGCAAGCACCTTTGGATGCGTGATCACGCCCCTTCCGCCGGCATCCATCACCGTGATGGCTGCACCCTTGCCAACCTCCATCGCGGACTCGTCTTTGGTGATGCCCGGATGATCGCCTGCTATGCAAGTATCGATAGCTATCGCAACATCCGGATCGAGTCCGAATGCAGCCGTTCTCGCACCTTTTAAGCCCACCTCTTCCTGAGTCGTGAAGACTGCGTGTACGGTCGGCTTGATATCACCGATCCGCTTCATCACTTCAATAAGCAGTGCCGCACCAGCGCGGTTATCGAGTGCCTTTCCTGTGACGCGGTCACCTGCAAGTCTCACAAGGTTCTGGTCGATTGAGATCGCGGTTCCGATCTCGATGCCCATATCAGAAACCTCGTCTGCCGATGATGCGCCGACATCGACGAACATGTCCTTGGCTTCCACCGGCTTCTTCCTCTCGTCTTCCTTCATGACATGCGGGGGCTTTGATCCGATCACGCCAAAACACGGATCTTTTGAGTGAACGATGACTCTCTGGTTGAGCAATGTCTGATCAAACCACCCGCCGACCTTCACGAACTTCAAGAATCCGTTATCATCGATATGCTTGACCGCAAGCCCGATCTCATCGATATGTGCGGCAAGCATGATGCTCGGGGTGGTACCCTTCTTCGTAACGATCAGGTTTCCGGGCACGTCCACCCGAACATCTCCGTACGAGGATAGTTCCTGACGAACAATCGCACGAACGTTGCCCTCGTACCCGGAGATCCCGTGAGCGTCTGATAGCCGCTTCAGCAGGTCGTACATTGCTGTGTGACTATCCGAAGAGTGCACCAAGTCCTGCCATGCCAGACTCTTCTTCCTCTTCCTTCTTCTCTTCTGCTGCCTCTTCGACTTCAGGAGCTGCTTCGGCAGCCGCTGATGCTGCAGGAGCCGCTCCACCTGCTGCTACTGCAACTGGCGCCACCGCTGCCTGCGAGATTGCACTCTCAATATCTACGTTCTCGAGTGCTGCGACAAGTGCCTTTGCTCTCGAAGTGTCCACGTCGATGCCTGCTGCACCGAGTATGCTGGTGATTCCTTCTTCAGTTATCTCTTTTCCAGCGCTGTTCAACATTAATGCTGCGTATATATATTCCATATTTATTACACCTCTTGTTTAGTATTATCTTATCCGAAAAGAAGACCAAGCCCTTCTGCCGCTTCCTCTTCTTTCTCTTCTCCCTCTCCTTCCCCGTTTTCCTCTGGAGCGGCTTCTTCAGTCTCCGCCTCTGTTGCAGAAACTGCCTCTTCCGCCTCTTCTCCTGCCCCTGCCGCCGCCTCTGCCCCTACCATGAGCAGCCCTTGAAGCGACTCTCCAAGCGCCTCCGGATCTGTTATGCTTACTGCAAGTGCCATCGCACTCGACTGCGCCTTTGATAGCAGCAGATCGATGATAGCCGGTGCAGGTATAGCAGAGTTTACGCCGAGGTTTCTCGCATCAGAAGCTGCCTTTGCGAGTAGTGTCGGAATCGTTACCGGGGTTGGGTATGCGATCGCGATCGCGAGATTGAATGCACCCGTTGTCGCTGTCGCGATATCGGTTGCGTATTTCGCCTCATCGATATCCAGTGCATCTGCCTCCAGAATCGTGCCATTGTCATAGACGGAGCGGAGATCGAACCCGACTGTCATCGGGTATATCTCGAGCCGTGTGAGCATCTCAGAGAGTGCACGCGATACTGCCTCGCCTTCGTGCGCAACAATCTTGGTCTCACGGATCACGACCTTCCCTTTATCGATTCTGGCTGGTATGCCCGCGTTCTGCAGATCGCCCACGATCGGACCGGGCGCAAAGGAGGTTGGACCCCCCTCGACTGTGATGTCGGCTGGTGCAATAGCACCTGCCCTGATCGGAGCCTCTGTTTTACTGGACTTGAGCAAACTGAAGAGTTTGAAAGGGTTTAATTCCGTGAAAATAAGAGCGGTCTGATCGCCAACAGACGATCCTATCGGACTTAGATCGCTGCCAGACTCATCGAGAGCACGGTGTATGAGGTTATTTCTGTAAATGCGTATCTTTACAACATCCTTCATGTTGCGGCGCATCTCTTGCAGTTGCTTTGCCGGTATGTCGCGAATTCCTGCAACCCCGACGACCGAGTATCTGCTGACCAACTGCTTGATGCTCTCGATCTCGTCGATCTTCCACTGTGGAACGTGTGCTGTGCGGTGTTCTGTCGCTGCATCCGTAGCCATCACAATCACCTCACCCTCGCTGATTTGCCCATCGTTGTGGTCACATAGATGGATCTGATGTTCTGCACACCCTTGTCCAGCACCTGTTCGAGTCTGATGACCACGGCTTCGATGTTCTCTGCGACCTCCTCTGCCGGCATATCCCGTCGCCCGACCGGGGCATGGAAGGTCATCCGATCCTTTGACCTGAGTTTTATGCTGCTTCGGGTTTTGTGGATGATCTGGGCGATGTCCTTGTCAGGCGTCAGCGGCTCAGGCATCTTGCCCCTCGGACCGAGAATCTTGCCGAGAATCTTGCCGATGACTGGCATGTATGCGACTTCTGCAATGAAGAAGTCGTAGCTTTCAGCGAGGTCCCTTGCCTTGTTCTTATCATCGCCATAATCCTCGATCGTTTCAGGATCGATGATCAGGTCCGCGCCCGCCTCCTTCGCCAGTAGTGCGGTCTCTCCGCGTGCGAAGACTGCAACCGCGATCGGTCTGCCAAGTCCGTGCGGGAGTATGATCTCCTCGTCCACACGGAACCGCGGCTGGCTCAGATCAAGATTCTTCAAATTAATCGCCAGATCCATGCTTTCCGTGAATTTCCTGGACGGAGAATCATCCAGTACAGTGTTAACAGCGTTTATTGTTTGTTCGTTCATGAATCCACCATCGTAGTCGTATCGACTCTTCGGTCTGCTACGAATGAGTTATATTACAATGGTCGGGTTGTACTTTAATGTATCGGTTGAGCCGGCTTTGTGTGCAGTCCCAAAACCGCAGCACAATCGGAATATTCAGTGAAAACGCTCTGATTTTGTGGCAATCAAATTCGTGTAATTCGCGTCATTCGTTACCATTCGTGATCTCTTGGTGCTGATTTTATCACGAATAGCACGAATAAACGAATGTCCCGAATCGAGTAAATCAGCAGAAATCACTGGATTTTTAGACAGTGTCCGAAACCGTAAACGCCAGCGTTGGCATATCGAACGTGTATGATATTCCTCTAACCACTCATGAGAGCCTGCCCAGGGCGAATAAAGCATATCCTGCAACCCCCGAACCCAAATACTATCCAATGCTCTTGAAAGCCGTATTTGAAAGAGTTTATACGTAACCCCTATTCAAAAACGTGGCTGCACCCTATAAACGGGCATATCACATAAATTCCGACCAGAACGAATAGAACCCATGCAAACCAGTTACACGATCCACAGAATCCGGCATAATGTGCCGCGATTGTGAAGATAAATACCGCAGCGAGCAGTATCAGTATCCTCATCGATCTGACCTTCGGATACGGTACGTTGCTGATCATCAGCACCGATAGCATGGCAAATATGCCAGTCCCAGCGATCGCCAGATACTGCGAATCCACGAGATACAGCGAGAGCACAGCGAATGTACCTGCCGCCGTGATCGGAAGACCGCGAAACACAGGGAGATCGATTATACCGAACCTGACAAGCCGAAGCGTCCCGCAGATTAGGTATGCGGCAGAGATTGCGCATACGATGGCGTGATTGTAATCGCTGGCAATCGCATAATAGATGACAGCAGGAGCTACGCCAAAGGAGATGATGTCTGCAAACGAGTCGAGGTGCTCGCCGAAGACGCCGGACTCGAAGCGTCTTGCAACCGCACCGTCCACGCCGTCTGCAAGTGCAGCTGCAAGGATGAGGATGATCGCACCATAAACATCATCATTCAGCACAAAAAGGATGGCTGTGAACCCAAACAATATGTTTAAGATCGTGACCAGGTCTGGCAGTCGGATCAACCGGATGATTCCTGTTTCGTGTTCGCTACTGCTGCTATTCATCATCTGCTTCCTGATGTTTCTCGTGTTCCGGATCTTCGATAACACCGAAGGTGTCGATGCTCGATCTTGAGAATTTCGACACCGCATTAGCGATTACGGTTTTGCCTGCATACACCTTGTCTCCTCGCCGTATGACCGGTTCAAATCCTGGAGGGATGGTCACATCCACCCTCGAACCGAACCGTATCATTCCGATGCGATCGCCTCGCTTCACAAAATCCCCTTCCTTGATGTATGACACGATTCTGCGTGTTATTGTACCTGCGATCTGCGTGACTGTGCATTCGACGTCATCATTTTCGATAACAATCGCATTACGCTCGTTTCTAACCGAGTCTTTCGTGAAAGCCGGGATGCGGCTCCCCTTTATGTACCTGATGGATTTGATCCGCCCGGAGATCGGGGTCCTGTTAACATGCACGTCATTGAAATTCATGAAGATGTGCACCTCGCCATTCTCGGCTGCCATGACCCTGCCATCGGCAGGCGATAGCATCACAGGTCTGGCAGATACCTCTTTTGGATCCGGTGCACGGGTTGGGTCACGGAAAAAGGCAAGGAAGAATATCGTTAGTAAAATAAAAAAGTATGCGGCGGTGCGGAATCCGTGATCATAGAATGCAGCCACCGACGATATCAGTGCAGAAGCCCATACCGTTAGGATCCACCAGATAGAGCCCTTCGCAATCCAGATCCTCATGCATCCTCCCGGTCACCCTTTACGTACGCATGCAGGAGTCTGATCATCCGGTCGATCACATCCAGAAGCTCCGGAAGCGACTGCATCACAACATAAGCGATCACAAAGAGCGCGATCCCGGAGCCGAGCTTCGCGACATAATTATGCGCAATATCAAAGCTATCCAGAACCCACATACGACCCGCAATCTGAAAAGTGTGTTCGCCAAACCAGTCATATCCGGTAGCAACGACAACAAAGACATTCCTGACCAGATTCAGCATGTAAATCACCGGAACCGAAGCTACGAATGCTATCAAGGTTCTTTTTGTAGATGCACGCACGCAGAAGATCAGCCCCATAAAGATTGCGATGCTCTCGATAGCAGTACACGCAAGAATGATCCTGACCTGATGCCCATTCAATTCGATCTGGTTCCAGTATACCAGTTCTGCAGGCATATTGAACAGATGCAAGACATAAACGACCTGTTTTGCAGCGACTGCTATCAGGAATGTGTTGAGAATCTCGATCTCGGCAAACGGGTAGTAAAATAGACCTCCGAGCGCTGCCGCGGTTGTTATTGTCAAAAGCGTGCTCTCTGCATCCTCGTAATGCATGTAGTTCCGAAGCATTGCATGTGCTATGATCAGGCAGAAGATCGATACCGCAAGCACCAGCACGACATTGACGTAATCGTTAATCTCGATGTAGTGGACCGGCTGGAGCGCCCAGTGCACCGCAAAGAAGAACCAGCCCGCGGCTCCTGCGAGAAAACGGTACCGCCGGTACCTGCCCGGTAGTGCGGATGCCGCAATCAATAACACAAGCGCAACGAATAGTACTTCTACAATCATCACATCACCTTTTGAGATTAGATGGTGTTATTTGGTATAATAACTTTTCATCCGTCAAATAAGGAAATCTGCAATCCGATCCGCGATCACCCTTCCGCAGTACACGCAGTGCAGTTCGACCCTCTCGCCGCGGCATATCACAAATCTTGGCTTCACAGGTTCATCCGTGTTTGTGATGCAGTTTGGGTTTATGCACCTGACCACGCCCTCGATTTGCGATGGAAGGATTACTTTGTGCTTTTCCACGACCTCGTAATCGCGTATGATGTTGATCGTTGCATCAGGAGAGATGAGCGCAATCTTATCCACTTCCTCTGGCTTTAGTTCCCTGCCTTCGATCTTGACGATGTCTTTCTTCTGATCAGAGACGTTCATGACGACGCTTACCACCTCATCGGGTCGATCCATGATGCCGAGGATGCGCAGCACATTAAGCGCCTGTCCGGCAGTGATGTGGTCGATCACAGTACCGTTCGTAATCCTCTTAACCCGCAGTTCCCGGTCACTATGTTCATCAGGTTCCGGTTTCATCCGATCACCATCGAAAGTATCGCCATGCGCACAGGAACGCCGTAGAACGACTGTCTGAAGTACATGGCGTGTCTGCTTGCATCGACCTCCGGGTCGATCTCATTCATCCTTGGAAGCGGATGCATGATGATTAAATTATCTTTCACATCTTTCAAGGTTTCCTTTGTTATTTTATAGCTCCCTACGACCGACTGGTACTCGCTCAGGTCTGGAAACCGTTCCTTCTGAATCCTTGTCAGGTACAGTACGTCCACCACATCGATGACGTCATCGATCTCAGCAGTCTCCACGATCTCGGTCCCGCTCTTGATCAGCCCGGCTTTCATCAAGTCAGGCATCTTCAATTGATCCGGCGAGACAAGATATATCTCAGCATCATAGAGCGAGAGTGCATGAGCAAGTGAATGGACTGTCCTGCTATACTTGAGGTCCCCAACAAGCGCAATTTTTGCTTTATTAAGTTTACCCTCCTTTCTTATCGTATACAAATCCAGAAGCGTCTGTGTCGGATGCTGCCCTGCGCCATCGCCGGCATTGATGACCGGAACTGAAGAGAATTCAGACGCCATCCGGGCTGCACCCTCCTTCGGATGGCGGAGCACGATCGCATCAGCATATCCGCTGATGACCGAGATCGTATCCGCGAGATTCTCGCCCTTAACGGCAGATGATGTCTCTATTGCTCCGAGATCGATGACATCGCCGCCGAGCCGTTTCATCGCGACGTCGAATGAGAGCCGGGTCCTGGTGCTTGGCTCATAGAAGAGCGTCGCAAGTATCCTGCCGGATAACGCATCTGATGATCCGGTGTGCGCAACAGGTTCGAGTTCCGAGGCGCGGTCAAGGATGCGGTCGATCTCATCGCGCGAAAAGTCCTGTATCGTGATGACGTGCTGCATCACGCGGTCATTATCTAGCTGCCCCAATTTATGCACGATATAACAATTGCATTCATGCGTTAAAAATCCTTTTAACCTTTCACGCCGACCGCCACATAAGGGTGTGTGCTATACGGAAAACGTGTCCGAAATGATTATGTGTTTGCATGTTCAAACCAGTTATAAAAACTGACACCAAAGATACAAAAAATGTATAAAAAACTCACAATCAACGGTTTCAGAGGGATAAAACACTTGGAGGTAGAGGATTTTCGGCAGGTTAATTTAATCGTAGGAAAAAATAATTGCGGTAAAACAGCCCTTCTGGAGTGTTTATTCCTACTCACAGGACCAACTAATCCACAGTTACCTCTAAAAATAAATGCACTCAGAGAGTTTAGCATAGTTGATGAAAACACGTGGAGCGTGTTCTTCAACAAACTGGATATTAATTCGGATATTAAACTATCAGGTGAATTGGATAAGCCAAGAGAAGAGAGGAATTTGGTAATTAAACCAAGTATGAAATCTGCTACACTGTCCGGGACCACAACTGATAAAAAATTGATCGATATCAAGGATAGTTATACCGGGTTGGCACCGGTCATGAATGGTCTGATTTTAGATTATTCTTTTGTAAAAGGCAGAGCTAAGAAATCTAAAAAACCCATCACTACAAAAGTCATCGCATCAGGTACCGGAATAGAATTCGAGACGCCGAAGGATTACGAAGAAGCATTGAGAGGTGTATTTATCAATGCAAAAACGGTTTCCGGAGATATAGGTAAACGGTTTAATGAGATTCAGATAAGAAAACAGACTGATAGGATTGTCAAGGTATTACGTCAGATAGAGCCCTCGCTGGTTGATCTGTCATTGGGTGCAGACGGGATCGTGTATTGTGACATTGGGCTTGATCGATTGCTACCCCTGAATGTTATGGGGGACGGTATGTTCAGACTCATATCCATCGTCCTGGCTATATTAGACGCGCAGGACGGAATTGTTCTGATCGACGAAATAGAGAATGGGCTTCACCACTTATCGCAGGAAATTTTGTGGGATGCCATCTTTGAATCTGCGAAGGAGTTCAATGTTCAGATATTTGCTGCGACTCATTCTATAGAGTGCGTCGAAGCTTTCAGTTCTTCTTATTCGCGAACAGGGAAAAATAACGACGATATCAGACTATATCGGATTGAAAGAAAAGGCGATGATTTTAAAGTAGTGAGTTATGATCATGGCATACTTGAGGCATCTCTTGATAGTGGTTGGGAGGTGCGTTGATGGAAAGAAACCCAAAACCCATTCGCGAAAAGAAAGTATTAGCAGTCGAAGGAAAGGACGAAGTCAATTTTTTTGAGGCTTTATTAAAACATTTGGGAATTGCTGGTTTCGAAATACGCGATGTTGGTGGAAAGGATAAATTCAAAAAGAAGTTGCCTGCTTTAGTCCACACAAGCGGGTTTTCAGATGTAGAAGTTCTTGCGGTGGTTCGTGATGCTGAGGGTGATGCTGATGCGGCATTCGACAGTGTAAGAAATGTCTTGTTATATCAACAGTTGGAACCACCCGACCGGATGAATCAGTTTTCCGACGGTAATCCCAATATAGGGGTTTTCATCATGCCCGGCAATTCTGATACCGGGATGCTGGAGGACTTATGCCTAAAAACGGTTGAAAAACATCTTGCAATGGAATGCGTGAACGCTTTTATCGATTGTGCATCAGGATTGAACAATTCTCCGAAGATCATGGCAAAAGCGAAAGCACAGGTGTTTTTGGCTGCTATGCCGAAAATTGCAAATTCTATAGGAGTGGGAGCTCAAAAAGGTTATTGGAATTTTAATTCTGATGAACTGGATAATCTGATATCGTTCATGGATACTTTGAGGTGAGAAACGCCGTTTATATTGCATTTCACGCCTGCCGGTACGATCCGAGCACCTTTAACCTCGCAACC
>DAOURL010000021.1 GCA_030625165.1 Methanosarcinales archaeon
CTTGCAACCACCGCTTCCACCTGCTCGACCGCGGTCCCGATGTACTGGTACGGATCCATCGCAGCCGCAACCTCATCCGCGTTAAGATGAGCGGTAACGGCATCCCGCTCAAGCAGCACGTCCAGAAGGTGCTTTCCACCCTCATGAGCCGCAATCGAGCACTCCCTGACGATGCTGTGCGCTTCCTGCCTGCCTGTGTGCTCTGCAAGCCGGATCATCACGGATTCTGCCATGTTCAAGCCATTGAGCAGATCGAGGTTTCGCTTAATATTTTCAGGATAGAATCTGAGATTAGTTATAATCCTCGTCGTCAGGTTGATCAGATGATCCGTGAGCACAGATGCTTCCGGAAAGATGATTCGTTCGGATGATGAGTTTGTGAGGTCCCGCTCATCCCAGAGCGTGTTATTCAGAAGTTCCGGCTCAACCATCGCCCGAACGATCCGTGCAAGTCCGCACACCTGCTCTGATTTGATCGGGTTTCGCTTGTGCGGCATCGTCGAGGATCCGACCTGCTTCTCCCCAAATCCCTCCGATATCTCCGCGATCTCGCTTCGCTGCAGGTTTCTCACTGCCGTGCAGATCTTGTCAAGCGTCGTTGCGGTGTTTGCCATCCACATCACGAACTCGGCATGGCGGTCACGCTGGACGATCTGGTTTGCGATCTCGACATGCCCGATGCCGAGATATTCCATCGTCTTCTGCTGAATCACGATTCCCGCCTCCCCAAACGATGCTTGCGTTCCGACAGCGCCGCCGATCTTGCCGACAACGAGCCTCGGACGCAGTTGGTCCAGCCGGTCGATGTGCCGGTCGATCTCACACGCCCACAACGCAAACCGCATCCCGTACGTCGTCGGAACCCCGATCTGCCCGTGCGTGCGCCCGGCACAGACCGTCTGCTTGTGCGCATCAGCCTGCCTTACGAGAACATCGAGCAAGCGATTCAGTTTCTCTCCAAGGATCGATATTGCATCACGGAATTGGAGCGCTGTTGCGGTGTCGAGGATATCGTTTGACGTCGCACCGAAATGTACCCATTTGCCGGCATCGCCGCACTGCTCAGCGATAGCAAGCACCAGAGCCATCACATCGTGCTGGATCTCATCCTCGATCTCATTTACCCGGGCAAGCGTTACCGCACCTACTTTTTCTGCGATAACTCGTGCGTCCCCTGCCGGGAACAGTCCCGCATCCGCTTCTGCTCTTGCAAGCGCGCTCTCCACGGACAGCAGCTTTTCGAGACGTGTTTCCTCGCTCCACACAGCCTTCATCTCATCTGTCCCGTACCGGTATTCGATTGGGTGAATCGCCATCTGTTTCATTTATAATGAGTCAAGTTTATGAATATTGCGGTTCATGGCACGGTACGAGGATCGCCGCGCTGAAGAGATAGTTTACGAAAGATTGGAAGAGCTTCTGGAGACGAGGAATGAAACACGATGAAAAAGATTTAGCCGATCTTAAATATACCTCCAGAGAGATTAAGAAAAAGAGCAAGAAGATATACCGCCAGATTCTTGCAGAGTCCGAAAACTTTGATTGCGGAAATTTCAAGGCGATCGGAACGGACGACCTTGCCAGTCTATTCGGATTGTATGACCTGTATTTCTTCAATAGATTTTTCCATAACAATTATAAAGAGAATATCTCTTTTCGCCTGTCACGGAGAATGACCAGGGCAGCAGGGGGGATCGCGTATAGGAAACATGATGGGACATATACGATCGCTCTGTCAACGACGCTCGTCTCACAGACGTTTCATGATGTCAAGCGGGAGGTGACGGTAAACGGTATCGTCTGCCATGATCGGCTGGAAGCGACTATGCGTGTTCTGGAACATGAGATCATCCATCTCCTGGAGTGGGTACTGTTTGGTAAAACGAGTTGTTCAAAGCCCGGTTTCAGATCTTTGAGCCGTAATATCTTTGGTCATACCGATGTTACGCATCAACTGGTGACTCAGGCAGAGCGCGCCCATAAAAGATTCAACCTGCGAGTAGGGGATGAAGCGGTGTTTGAACATGATGGGAAGACCTATCGCGGAGTTATATCCCGCATAACCAAACGTGCCACGGTTATGGTCAGGGATTCGGATGGACACTTCCAGGATTCCCAGGGAAACCGGTATAGCAAGTATTACGTTCCTCTTCAGCACCTGAACCGATCAGAGGGCGGATATAAATCAAATTGATTGGTCCACGTTATCCGCGATCCTTGATCCGATATCAGCCAATACCGCCACTCTTTTTTCACAAAACGGACAAAATTAGTCCGATAACGGATAGTTTTATATACCCGCATCTCAAGTCCGAAGCATGGGCAGATACCAGTTGCGATGCCTGCATTGTAACCAGACGCTTGCGGATCATTACACACTCCGGTGCCACGATGACGCGCTGCTCCGCACAGAATACCATGAGAAGCGTTTGGTCATCCGAGACCTTCCCGGACTCTGGAAGTTTCAGGAATGGCTCCCGGTCGCAGGAAGCATGGAGGTTGGTGATGCGCCTGCCACCTACAGAAGCGAAGGACTTGCACGTGAACTGGGACTGCACAATTTATACATCAGTTTCAACGGATATTTCCCTGAGCGAGGGGCTTTTATCAAGACATGCAGTTTCAAGGAACTCGAATCGCCACCGACATTCCAGAGATCGGCTGAACACGGCAACGGGACGCTCGTGATCGCTTCCGCGGGCAATACCGGGCGAGCATTTGCAGAGACTGCGTCAGGTGCAGGACTCCCTCTAGTCGTCGTGATACCGGAGTCGAATATGTACCGCCTCTGGATCACGAACGAGATCTCAGACTCGATCCGGGTGATCGCTGTCGATGGGGACTATTACGATGCGATCGTTCTTGGGGACCGGATCGGGCAGATGGGCGGGTTCCGGAGCGAGGGTGGCGCGAAGAACGTTGCCAGGCGGGATGGGATGGGCATCGTGATGCTCGATGCCGTGCTGTGCATGAAGACGCTTCCGGATCATTATTTCCAAGCGATCGGCTCCGGAACCGGTGGCATCGCTGCATGGGAGGCGTCGCTCCGGTTGATCGAGGACAGGAGATTCGGAGACCGGATGCCGCAACTCCATCTGGCGCAGGATTCCGTGTTTGCGCCGATATTTAATGCATGGTCGCACAATCGAAGCACGATTGCGCCTGAGGACGTGCCAGACAAATCAAAGATCAGAGGGACGTACACAGACATCCTCTCAAACAGGAATCCTCCGTACGGTGTCAAGGGCGGTGTCGCAGACGCGCTCATCGATACCGCGGGGCAGGTTTACGCGATCGATACCGGTGAGGCGCGCGATGCGAAACGATTGTTCGAGGACACTGAAGGCGTTGATATCCTGCGTCCGGCTGCAATCGCCGTTGCTGCGCTGTGCCGTGCAGTCGGCAGCAATTCCATCGATCCTGATGACACTGTTCTGCTCAATATAACCGGAGGCGGATTATCCCGGCTGAAGGACGATTATACACCCAACCACCTGAGTGCTGATCTTCTGGCGACTGATGAGAACATGGATGAACTTATGGAGGTACTATTACTATGACCGATATTTCTACTGATATTTCCGATATCACGATTTTGTGTGGCGTTGATAAGGATTGCAACCCCGAATCCGTCGGTGAAATAAAGATAAAAGCAGGAGAGATCGTTGGCATCGTCGGACCGACAGGTTCTGGGAAAAGCACGCTCATCTCAGATATCGAACAACTCGCCTGTGGGGATACTCCTTCGAGGAGAAAGATACTGATCAATTGCGAAGAGCCGGATCAGATACTGCGGAGGGATCCGAAAAAGAAAAGGATCGCACAGTTGTCTCAGAATATGCGTTTTCTTGCGGACATGACCGTTCTGGACTTCCTGCGGATGCATGCAAAGAGCAGGGGCAAGAACTCGGATACGCCGCAGCAGACGATAAGAACAGCGAATACGCTGACTGGCGAGCCCATATCAGAGGATAGTCAGCTAACGATCTTAAGTGGCGGGCAGTCAAGGGCGCTGATGGTCGCAGACATCGCAATAATCAGCGATTCACCTGTGGTGCTGATCGATGAGATCGAGAACGCGGGCATCCGGAAGAGAGAAGCGCTTCGATTGCTGTCAGGCAAGGGGAAGATCGTTCTTGTGGTGACGCACGACCCTGTGCTTGCGCTGATGACAGAGCGGCGCATCGTTATGAAGAACGGCGGCATCACCGGCATCATCGAGACCGCGGAAACCGAGCGGGAGGTGTGCGCACATCTGGCAGAGCTGGATGAATACATGATGGAACTGCGCGATGCGATCAGGTGCGGGCGCTCGGTTGAGGGGTTGCACCTGGATGCTTTTTGCTCGGCAGGCAGTCTCTGATTGTAACTGTTCGGTATTTGCGTGGAGCGGTTGCAATCGAGGTCGAAGACGCTACTGCCCTACACTGCTACCAACATCTCGTTTTTAGCCCGTGGTGCATAATGATCCGATATCACATCATCCAACTCCATAAACTTCTTTACAATCGGATTGTTCTTATTCAGTTTATACATCCTGGCTCTACCAACTTCCCTTGTCGCTACCACGACGCCATTTCTCTCTATGACTTTCCATATATTGAAGAGTGTTGCTCTGCTGATGCCGGCGCCTCTGGCAATGTCTGACTTTGAGTGATCGAATGCTTCGTTATCTATCAGAAAATCCAGTACCTTCAATACCGGAGTTTTCGTTCCGAAAAACTCCATGAACAGTGTGGCATTCTCCATAATACAACACAGGAGGATTTGTTTATATACCTTACCGTCGATGTTTAAAAATATGGACAATACGGATGTGCTGAAAGCGACGATACTAAAGAAGCTGAAAAGACGTGGAAAGTGGGGCGGCGCACATACAAGCTTTGATAGATTGACCACCGGGATACCAAAACATCTGAAGGGCGAGACAAAGAACGTTGCAAACGATTTGATCAAATCCGGTTTATTGTTCTCGAAACCGACATCTTATGGATTAGAGATATCTCTTAATCCAAAAAGAAGGAAGGAGATCGATGCGATCATTGAGAAATATCTGCCGAAGTAGAGGGTTTGTATGAACCGTGCCGTCCGACAAATCGAGTTATAGGTTGTTCCCATCTGCACCGCCCGAAAACGATACCTAGCAAGCCCCTTCATGTAGTCCCCCTCGAAACATTAACCCGTCGGATACCGACCACTCGAGAGTATCTCGGCAATCGCACGGATATCTGCATCAGTCTTGAACGATGTTCCTGAGAAATGCGTTCTCGATGCCGCAAACCCTGAATCCCGAAGTTTATCGACTACAGCATCGATCTGGATCGGTGGAATCTTAAGTGCGCGGCAGATCTTGTGTTGATCATAGAATGTCGGGGCATCGATCTCGTCTCTGCACATCTCCACGAGTTTGATCGCTTTTTTATCAGATTCCCGATCGATCAGCTCAGAAAGAACCGATCCCAGAAACGCAGGATCGTGCAGCCGTCCGAGCCACAGGGGACCGGTAGCCACAATCCGCGACCCGCATACCTGGCATCGGTCAGAGATCACGGGCGCAAGACCGGACATCCAGGTCCTGAAACTACAGTGGCGGCAGTGGGCGATGAAACCAAGTTCTTGCATCGACTTATCAGCAGAAGAAACACTTTTCAGCACTTTTGCGTACACGCGGACGTAATGCCGTCTCGCATAAGCGAGAAGCGGAACCATCGCGATCTCCTGCACCGCAAGCGCCCGTGCAATCGCGCCCATCAGCACCCGAACCCCGATCTCGGCGTGGTACTCATTGTTCATCGGCACAGACGCGTATTTGCGGATCCCTGCGTTCAGGTGCGCCCCGCAGAGCGGTGCAGTGTCGGTCGCGGTTATGCAGAGTGCCTTCCTTGCCGAGCGCGATGCCGCGGCAAGGAACGGTGCGGGCGATCCGAACGGGTCGATATCGACGACATCGAACCGCCTCTGGTAGAGCAGGACGTTCGCATCCTCGTTTGTGACAACGCATGCCGATTGCAGGTTGTTTAAGGCGATATTTTGCCGGATCAGGTATGCGGCATCCGGATCCCGGTCGTTGAGTGTGACTGTAAGCTTAAGTTCCGTTGCGGCACGCAAGCCCCGGATGCCGGTTGCAGCGAACGTGTCGAGGTACGATTCGATGGGGTCAACCGTGCGGGCGAATGCTGCAAGGACTGCGATCGTGAGATCGCGGTCGGCGGTCATGTGGGGGTTGTAGAACGCTTCCCCGAGTTCTACAGTTGTGCCGTGTTCGGTGATGGGGGGCATGTCTGTTCTTTTTAGTATCTCATGTTTGATGAGACTGCCCCCACCTACATGTCAAAGCGGACCAGCGAGCAAGAACTTCGCGCGGCTATAAGCAATGCCTGTGCCGGCAGCCGCACATTCCGGTTCACTCACCCGACCCTTCAGACCATTCAAGCACGGTCACGGTTCCGCGCATTGTATTCCCGTAGCCCTGACAGTAATATGTATAGTTGCCAGATTCGTCGAATGTGTATTTAAACTTCATGCCGTACCTGATCGTGTGGTTCTCCCAGAGCCCTTCCTCACTTACCAGTACGAAGTCGTCCATAGTGAGGTCCTGAATATTGATCCAGTTCAGCCCCTCGCCCACGTGAATCGTTGGATTCCTGGGGGTGAGCGCATACTGATCAATCCAGATGGGCTGGGGTGGTCTCAGCGTATGTGTCTCGGTCGGAGTCGGTTCCGGCATCGGCGTCTCGATCGGAGTCGGTTCCGGCGTTGGTGCCACAGTCGATTCCGGTGTCGGTATGGGTGTCGGAGTTGGCGTCGGTGCAACCTTGTCCTTGTCACCGATGCACCCGGAAAACAGCACAGCAAGCAACAGTGCTGCGAGCATTATGGATTTTAACTTCATTATAATCACCTATCGAAATGTCTGGTTGTAAAGTTATTGGTTCAGTATATCCCCAACCTGTCACGCTTCCGGAGATTAGATCGACGCTTGATTCCTCACCCCGCAGAACTCCCTTTCCGCCCGAGATACACCCACTGATCATACACCCCTGCATCGTCCCGGTTGTCGATAATCTCTCCGGTCATCCCGATCTCGTCCATAACCTCCTTTAAGATGACGATCTCCTCCTCCTTATGAACCGTAAAGACAAGAAGCCCATTTTCACGCAGCAAAACAGCAGATTCTGACATGATGCGCGCCCAGAGATCCTTGTTGAACGGATAGATCGCGCCGAGCATGAATCCGATGACGCAGTCGAATGATTCCACATCAAAGAAAGCAGAGAGTTCTGTCGCGTCCAGAACCGCTGACCGATGTGGGGCAAGCACGCCGTGTTCGAGCCCTTCACAGATCGCGCAACTGTCAGAATCCAGGCAGAACGGATCGCAGCCCAGTTCAGAGAGAGAGATCGTCGCCATCCCGTTGCCGCAGCAGATCTCAAGCACATCCATCCCTGCGAAATCGGTGTTGCCGGACTGTTCGATCGTCTTCAAGAGTGTCGTGAGTCTATCCACACGCGATTCTGAAAATATCTCTGAAAACGGTTTTTTTGCAGATATGCACCGGTCGCATAGCATCCGGTTCACGAGCATGATCGAATAATACTCGATGATCGCGTCCATGAACTGCAAATTCGTCATCTCCACGGTGCGGACGTTTCCGGCATGTTCGCACAAACCCGCTACCAGATCCGTGAAACCGGGATCTCTGCATATCGTGTTTACAAATATCATCCGGAAGTCCTGACCCTCCGAATTTGCAAGAACTGCGATTCCGAGCAGTTCATCCTGCCCGCCCGGTCCTGTTATCCGGATCACTTCGCCAAACGGCATCCCTGACCGGACGATCTCTGTGAGATAATGCCTGGTCAGTTTGCAGGTCTTCTGGTCGCTGAAACTCCTCTCTATGAGCTGCACGGGCTCATCAGCGATGCCAAGCAGGTCATTAAAAAGCATGGTGAATGGAATAGCCCCAATGATATAAAACCACTATCTTTTTCAAGTGAGCGCACCCATCATAATAAATTATGCGGCTGGTCATGAAATTCGGAGGCGCCTCGATCGCAGATGGCGAGAAGATAAAATGGGTTGCTGAGTTGATAAACCGCCATCGAGATCATGAACTGGTCGTTGTGACCTCTGCGCTTAAGAATGTCACGGATCATCTGCTGGAACAGGCAGATATGGTAACGGACGCGGGGGACATCGAGGCGGTTCGTGAACTGATCGCTCATCTGCGAGACGTCCATTACAGGGCGGCGCATGTAGCAATCAACGACGAGATCGCTCTCAATCAGGTGCTGGGCGAACTGGACAGCCGCATCCGCGAACTTGCGCAGGCTTTGACCGGGATATGCTATCTCGGGGAGTTGACCCCCCGTTCCCGCGATTACATCTCTTCTTACGGGGAGTTACTCTCAGCACCGATCCTGTCAGGAGCGCTCCGCTCGATCGGAATCTCTTCAACGCATCTTACAGGCAGAGAGGCTGGGATCATAACCAACAGCGAATACGGGGCAGCAAAACCGCTTGAAGGCACCAATGAGCGGATACGTGAGAGCTTGCTCCCGCTGATCCGCGAGTGCGTGCCCGTAGTCACAGGCTTTATCGCAGAAGACGCATCCGGCATCCCGACAACGCTCGGGCGCGGCGGATCCGATTTCTCGGCATCGCTGATAGGTGATGCGATCGATGCAGACGAGATCTGGTTCTGGAAGGAGGTGTCAGGGATCATGACAGCAGACCCGGAGATCGTGCCAGACGCGCGCAACATCCCGCTGATCTCGTACATCGAGGTGATGGAACTCTCGTACTTTGGCGCAAAGGTGCTTCATCCGCATGCGATCGAACCCGCGATCAGGAACGACCTCCCTGTGCGTGTGCTAAACACCTTCGACCCCGATTTTACAGGCACGCTTGTGGTGAAGGAGCAGGAGCAGGGCAAAGAGGTCGTGAAAGCGGTCACGGTCATCGAAAACATCGCGCTGATAAACATCTCGGGAGCCGGCATGGTTGGCACCATCGGAGTTGCAGCACGCGTATTTGGCGCGCTTGCAGATGCGGGCGTGAACATCACCATGATCAGCCAGGGATCGTCCGAGGCGAACATCTCGATCGTTGTCGAGGAGTCGCATCTGAACATCGCTGCGGATGCCATCAGGTCAGAGTTTAAAAACGGGGTGATACGCGAGTTGACGATGAACCCGGATGTCAGTGCAGTCGCGGTGGTCGGGGCAGGCATGGTTGGCATCCCAGGTATTGCGGCACGCGTCTTCACAGCGATGGGGAGCGCGGGCATCAATGTGATCATGATCAGCCAAGGATCTTCAGAACACAATATCTCGTTTGTGGTGCAAAGTGATGATGCGGAGAGGGCTGTGCGTGCGCTGCACAGTGAGTTCGGGCTTGGGCTGCCGAGATCTTAAAGGGCTAAATAGATGTGCGCTGACTTCTTAATCGGCGGCTGTATTTCCTACTGATGTCATTTATCAGGGGGTCACTCGAACAACTGATCCACGTACCAGCCCGCATCAAACTTCACGAGGTCCCCGTACTTCTGCCCGGTTCCCAGAAACAGTATCGGCTTTCCTGTGATGTGCGCAATCGAGATCGCTGCGCCGCCCTTCGAGTCCATATCAACCTTTGTGAGGATGCTGCCCCCTATCGGGACTACCGTATTAAACTCCCGCGCCCGTTCCACAGCATCATTACCAGCAACCGCCTCGTCCACAAAGATCACGAGATCAGGTGGCGTCACACGGCATATCTTCTCGAGCTGGTCCATCAGGTTCACGTTCGTGTGCATCCGCCCTGCCGTGTCCGCAAGCACCACATCACGGTGCTGCGCTTTCGCATGTTGGACCGCGTCATAGACGACCGCGGCCGGATCGCCGCCATGCTGGTGCTTGATCAGTTTTACACCGATTCTCTCGGCATGTTTCTCCATCTGCTCTGTTGCACCCGCCCTGAACGTGTCTCCTGATGCGATCACGACAGAATACCCGGCATCCTTCAATCTCGATGCGACTTTCGCTATCGTGGTCGTTTTCCCGGTGCCGTTCACCCCTGTGAATACGATGGTCACTGGCTTTGTGGCGTTTGCGATGAAATCATCAAGATCGAACATCTCCTTTGACATCACTCCGATGAGGGCGTTTCTAAGCGCAGTTTCGACGATATCGGATGTGTCCGACCTGATTTTTTTATGAACGCCTACCAGTTCGTCTTTCACTGCATCGATGATGCTCTCGGCAACAGGAAGCGCAACATCGCTCTCGAGCAGAGCCATCTCGAGATCCCACAGCGGACCTTCGAGGTCGTTCTCATCGAGAATCAACTCCCGCTCAACGATCAGGGTTTTCGCTCTCTTGACGATCCCGACCTTCTTCTTATCCGTCTTTTGCGCTTCTTCCACGCCCACATCCGCAGCCTTCCGGTCGATTGTGCTGCTGATCGCCTCTTTGAATGAGTCGAGCTTATCTTTTAATTTTTTAAACATCAGATATACGCCTGATCCATCTGACTTGCCTGCGCCTGTTTGGTGGCCTCCGCCTGGATTGCCTGAATCCTCTTTGCCAGATCGCCCATCGTCTGGTTCATCTGTTCAAGGATCTTTGCGAGCTTCTCCTTCCTGTCGACGAGACGCTCTTTTGCAGCGTCTGAAGACATCTCTGCCGATACGTTCGATCCGAGACTGATGATCGTGCGGTCGGGTTTGATCAGTTTGGCGTGTACGAACGAACCTGCACCGATTGGAACGAGCGACGCGACTTCGCCTCCGTCCTTGAGCGCATCGATTGCGTTTACGGCACGCTCGCATTCGATGATCGACATTTGGATCGCTTCCATCTGCCCTGCAAGCATCTCGGCATGCGCCTGATGTTCATCATGCTGGGCTACCAATCGCTGTAGTTCATCGTTTGTAGGTTGTCCACTCATGAGGACCCCGTCTCCGAAATGTCTGTTATATCGATAAAATTACGCTTCAGCCGGTGTTCGCTTCCGATGAGCGAATACACTTTCTCGATTGCGTTTTTCTGGTTTTGGCTGCTTACCGTCTTGGTAAACCGCTCCCGGCTCGAACCGGCTTTGAATGTTCCGCTGACTGTGAACTCTTTTGCCATGTTATATCACTTCTCAAGAACCCTGACACTTGTATGGGTATCGATCACATAATCGAAATCAATCACATCGTACCATCCGGTCTGCTCAAAGATGCTCATGAAGCAGACACCGATGGTCAGCCCACCATCTCCAAGAATGCGCTCGATCATCGAATTCAGAGCATTGACATCGACGCTGATCTTTGGCATCGCAAGACCGCCGAGTATCACTACCGTATCCGCGGCGGCATCTACATTCTCAGCCAACTGCATGCCGTGGCTCGTAAACACGATTCGTTTCGCATCATTAGAATCGAGATTGGCGACAAACGCCATCTCCTTGCCCGCATCCCTGATCGGGTATGCGATCAGTTCCGCAAACGGTGTGCAGAACCCGGGAGTGCCGACAAACGTTATCCGCTTTGACTCTTTGGTGATCTCCCGAAAGGCATTCAGGATGCCTCCGAGCCCTGATGAGGTGCTGATCTCTTTCATTGTGCATCACAACCGTTAGGGTTTCTGGCTACCAGTATAACAATCTTTCGATGATGCCGGGCTGCCTCGCATCGCCTCATCCGAAACCGGATCGGATACGGATCATTCCTGCTTCTCGATATAGATCGCAGGTCTCCCTGGTTCCGCAAATCTCCGCTTACCCTGTGGATCGATATCATCCCCTGCAGAATCCGCGTCCACGACCTCGACTGCGCAGTTAAACTCCTTCCCGATGAAACCTGAGGATTCCAGGAGCACATCCAGTTCATCCACCGATCGGGTGGAGTCTGCGACCTGTTCATCGCTCCATCTCTGCACATCCTTGACTAATGAATGCACAAACTTCGGAACCTCACGTGCATGTTTCTTGATCTCGGGATTCTGCATCAGCTCCTTCATCAGAGCGCCCATCTCCAGTTTCCCGGACTGCTTCGCCAGAATAGCCGCCTTGAATGCTGCGTTCTTCCAGACAGGGGATGTGAAGAGCGTGATCTTCCCGGGCTTTATCCCTGCCACCCTGACGATCTCCTCGATATCGCCAAGCGTGTTTTCCACCAGTTCCTCTGCTCTTTCGGAATCCCTGTCGATGCAACTTAGATCAGGGATCGGATACTCTGAAAGCGAGACCGAACCGTCGTTTCCTGCCGCCTCCCACAACTCCTCGCAGACATGCGGCGTGAACGGCGCCATCAGCCGGATCCAGACGCTTGCAATCTCTTTTAAGGACGCGACGCCGCCTCTCCGCTGGTACCACTTAAGATCGTTCATCAACAGGTAGAATGCGTTCTGAAGCGCATGTCTCGTGCGAAGCACATCGAGAGCCGTGCTCGTTTCTGCAATCCTGTGCTGGAGACGACTCATCATCCACCTATCGATGATCTCTGGCTCTGGCTCCGGTTCTTGCGCTCCGCCGGCGCCTGTCGTCTCGATGATATCGCGTACAATGTTGTAGAACCGCTCCAGTTGCTTATGCGTGCTTTTAGCGCCCTCGGATCGCCAGTCCGCATCCTGCGTCTGCTCAGCAGCGCCGAGGATGTAAAGCCGCACCACGTCAGCGCCATAATCATCAATCGACTGGTTAAGCGTGAGCAGAGGTCCTTTTGACTTGCTCATCTTCTCGCCTTCAAGGGAGACAAAACCATTTACCGCGATCGCTTCTGGCAGCTTATCTTCAGGAAAGAGGGCTACGTGGTGGAATAGGAAGAATAAGAGATGATTCGGGACGAGATCCTTCCCTGACGACCGGATATCGACCGGATACCAGTACTCAAAGTCGCTGTGTATCTGCTCTACGAGATCCGGGTCGACAGGCATGCCATCAGCGCTTCCCTCCCCAAGCAGCACATAATCAAAGAACTCGGGCGTGAGTTGTTCCACATTCAGCCGGTCAATATACTTTGAGATGATGTAATACGACATATAAATCGTCGAATCCGCAAGAGACTCGATGAGCCACTCGTCATCCCACGGAAGTCTCGTTCCAAGCCCTTTTCTGCGGGCACACGCCTTGTCCTTCAGCCAGTCGATCTTGTTCTCGAACTCAACCCGCAGTTCATCAGGGATGATACGCATCCGGGAGAGATGGTCATACACCTTATCCTTCCAGGCAGGATCTGAATAGTTGAGGAACCACTGGTCCTTGACCATCGCAACAACGCAGGTCGTCCCGCATCTGCATACCACAGGCAGTTCGCTGAACTCGTAAAAGACGTCTGCGAGGTTCTCTTCGATGAGGTCACGTGTCAAGACATCCTTTATCTTTGAGACCGGGGTCCCGCTGTACTTGCCTGTATTTTCCTTGAGCACCCCGCGGTGAAACTCCCTCCTGTAAACGAGTTTTGTAGCCTGCTCTGCAAGCGGATCAGACTGGTCCTTAACCCCGAGTTCCTCTACAATCTCAACAGCAGGAAACTCCCCCATCCCAGGAACCTCGATAAGCGAGATCAGCTCGATGTCCGAGAGATCGAGGATGCCGTATTCAATGAGTTCAACCCCTTTAAGGTCCCTTAGCGCCAGATAGTCGTAAGGCGCATGTGCCGGAACGCTCATCACGACCCCGCTTCCGTTTGCAGGATCAACAAAACTTGCAGGCAGGATCAGCACATCATGCTCGATCACCGGATTTCGGGCAGTCTTTCCGATGAGATCCCTCCCGCTGATCTCGCCTGTCTTTTTGACCTCCTTATCGGTGTATGTCAGTTTCTGGTACGCTTCCTCGGAAACGATCCACTGCTCGGAATTGACGCTGACTTTCGCATACACGACATCAGGATTGATCCAGAGGTTCGTAACGCCGAATACGGTTTCAGGGCGGAGCGTTGCGCACGGGAGAATCCATCCGTCAGGTGCATCCGATCCGCCCGAGCCATCCAATTTGAGTCTGAACTTGAGTAATGTGTAATCGAGGATGTTTGCACCCTCCCCGTGGAGCAGATCATGATCCTCGACCGGATTTTGGTCATTCGGACACCACCGCACCGGATGCGATCCCTTGACGACATAACCGAGGTCGTACAGCCGATTAAACTGCCATTCAATAAACTTCTTGTAAGCAGGATCGATCGTTGTGAACCTCCGGGTCCAGTCGATGGAGAATCCAACCTTCCGCATCACAGCCTCTGCCTCCCTGCCGAAATATTCGGCAAGCGATTCAGGAGAGTCGAGCGTCTCGAGCACGTCTATGGGGATGCCGTGCAGTTCCGTGTAGACCCGCACGGTTTCGGGATCGCGTTTTGCGATCAATTCGGCAAGACCTATGAGCGGGGTGCCTGTTGCATGAAAACCCATCGGGAAGAGGACGTTTCGTCCGAGCATCCGCTGGTATCTGGCTATAACATCGCCTATGGTGAACGTTCTGGTGTGACCGGCATGTAAATTTCCGTTTAAGTATGGATATGGAATTGTTATGAAATATTTCTCTTTACCGGATACCTCTGGCTGGAATATCCGTTCTGTGTCCCATTTTTCCTGCCATTTTCTCTCGATCGTCTGTGGATTGTATTTCATATCGATCAAAGGAATCTGAAACTTGGCTGTACTTTAAGATTTCTTAACCGCGGGGGTGTCGATTCGTCTGGCGCTCTGGTTCTGGCTTGTATGCTTTTGGTTATTCGAAATATGGAGTGGAGAAACAGTATGCCGGTCATGCTTCAGTTCCTTTGACATTTGGAATTGTATATGCAGCCGTAGTATAAGGATCAACGGCAAAAGTGCGCTGAAAGTATTGATACTATCACATAAAATAAGCCGAATCAATCAAGCCAATATCTACTTTTCAACCACAGTCCCACCCCGCCCCTCCAGCGCCTCAATCACACCCTCGGGCATGCACACAACCGCCCGCTCCCCCCCTTGCTCCACAAACTCCACCGCAGCCTGAATCTTAGGCCCCATGCTCCCTGGAGGGAACTGCCCTTCTGCCAGATAGCGGCGCGCATCCTCCACAGTCATCCGGTCCAGTTCAACCTGCTCGGGCGTATTGTAATTCAGGCACACCTTATCCACAGTGGTCAGGAACATCACCACATCCGCCCCAATTTCCCTGGCCAGCAAACTCGACGCCAGGTCCTTATCAATCACCGCATCCACACCCTTCATGTCACCATCCTCCTCAACCACAGGAACGCCCCCACCCCCGCAAGCCACCACGATAACACCGTCCTGAACCAGCTCCTTAATGACTTCCATTTCAACAATATCCACTGGCACGGGCGAAGGCACAACCCTGCGCCAGCCCCGCCCGCTATCCTCCACCATTGCATGGCTGCAGCGTTCAAGTTCCTCCATATATGCCTTTTCATAGAACGGCCCCACAGGCTTGGTGGGATGCTCGAATGCAGGGTCATGGGGATCCACCAGCACCTGCGTGACCACCGATGCCACCTTGGTATCGAGATAGTGGTCCTTCAACTGGTTCATCAGGCTCTGGGCTATCATATATCCCATGCTCCCCTGGGATTGGGCCACATCCACATTCAGTGGCACATACGGCACCTTCCCCCTGGCCGCCTCCTCCTGTATCATGATAAAACCCACCTGTGGCCCGTTCCCGTGGGTCAGCACAACCCGGTGGCCCGCCCGCACCAGATGGGCGATATAGCCCATGGATTCAAAAGTGTTGTCGAACTGCTCCCTTATGGTGCCTTTTTGCCCAGGTTTGATAATAGCATTACCGCCAAGAGCGGCCACTATGAGACTCAAGCACCCACCCTTTCCAGGAACTCCCTGACTATCATTTCCAGGGTCATCTCCCCGATCTCTATTATCTCATAGCGCACCCTGGTGGCCGGTTTATTGATATTGATAACCCGGCTCAGGTCAATGGGTGTACCAATGACCACAGCATCGCAGTCTGCATTGTTAATGGTCTCTTCCAGGTCACTCACCTGCTTGGGGCTGTAACCCATGGCAGGCAGCAGCGGCCCGGTATCAGGATATTTCCGGAATGTCTCAGTGATCGTACCCACCGTATACGGCCGGGGGTCAATTATTTCCCGCGCCCCCGCCTTGTTGGCACCGATGGTTCCGGCTCCGTATTTCATGCCACCATGGGTCAGGGTGGGCCCATCCTCCACTACTAGCACCCGTTTACCCTTGATGATCTCAGGACGTTCCACCGTGATGGGCGAGGCAGAATCAATAATCCTGACATCCGGATTGACCTCCAGGATATTGCGGCGCACCAGCTCAATATTTTCAAGTTCTGCCGTGTCCTGCTTATTGATCACCACCACATCTGCCATTCGCAGGTTTATTTCACCAGGGTAGTATGTGAGTCCGTCCCCTGCCCTGTGGGGGTCGGCCACCACGATGCTCAGGTCGGGTTTGAAGAACGGAAAGTCGTTATTACCCCCGTCCCATACCACGATATTTGCCTCTGCCTCGGCCCTGCGCAGTATCTTCTCATAATCCACACCTGCAAATACCGTACATCCCGCATCGATATGAGTCTCGTATTCTTCCCGCTCCTCGATGGTAGTGTCCATTTCATCCAGGTCCTCGTACGATGAAAAGCGCTGTACTGCCTGTTTTGCCAGATTCCCGTATGGCATTGGATGCCTGACCACCGATGATGTCCTGCCCAGCTTTCGCAAAATCTGGCATATTTTTTTACTCACAGAGGTCTTGCCGCTACCCGTACGCACCGCGCATACCGATATCACGGGTTTGCTGCTCCCAAGCATAGTAGAATCTGGTCCCTGCATGATAAAATCTGCACCTGCAGCATTGACCAATGCACCTTTTGACATGACATAATGATATGGCACATCGCTGTAGGCGAACACCACCTGGTCAATGGAATGCAAGCGTATCAGGTCAGCAAGCTCATCTTCCAGGTATATGGGAATACCGTCAGGATACCGCTCACCTGCAAGGGCAGCCGGGTATGTCCTGCCCTCGATATCAGGTATCTGCGTGGCAGTGAAGGCTGCCACATGGTAGGCAGGATTATCCCTGAAATATACATTAAAATTGTGAAAATCACGACCTGCCGCCCCCATTATTAAGACATTTGTTTGATTAGTACTCATTATAACTCTCCCCATCTCGTTTGATATATTATCTTACATATTCAACTATAGTCAAGAACATAATATTTGATACTAATTTCTTAACACTTTGATTTTCATACAATTATAATTTAACCACAGAGAACGTACTATTATACTTAACGGTCAATTGTGAGGCAGGGTCGCTCCCCCACATATGCCCAAAATATTGTCATTCAATATATCCGTTTTTCTCCTGCCTACTTTGCTAAAGTCACTATACCCCGGACGAAAGTACAGGGCTTGTACCTCGCGTTTTCGTGTTCGGTTTGGCTGCACCGACGTCTTGCATGCACTCAGCCAGTAGCAAAACCATGTATCGCTCGTGGAAGAATTCTCCTCTTTCCATGCTGGATGAATCGAAACTCATCCTATATAAAACCCCTGTGAACATGCCTGTCAGCACCAGATGGCGTGACAATCCTCCAACGGCAGATCTGTCAGGCGCCCGGACGCTCCACAGGTTGCCACACGAACGCCTCCATCACATCTCCATCATCCCTTCGTCTGTACATATACCTGATACACGCGCAGCAGCGCGGTCATGTTACTCAAGATGGCAAGGATGGCAAGACCTATGAGCAGTTCCTCAAGCAGGAGCATCAAGATCAGGACGGTTACCCGTGCCGCCCGATCGCCTATACCGATCCCGCATGGGATGCCGAGCCCCTCTGCGAGGACCCTCGAATAACTGACCATGACCGATCCGACAAAGGATATGAAGGTCAGCAGGATCAGGGTGTGCTCCTGCCCGATGGTGGCATAGTATAGAATGCCAAAGAGGATCGCTGCCTCTGAATATCGATCGATGAACGAGTCAAAGAAGGCACCGAATCTGGTTTCGAGTCCGAACTTTCTGGCAAACGCCCCATCGAACGCATCGAAAGCCCCCGACATGATAACGAGACACCCACCACAGACGATGTGCCCGAGAGCGATCGTTATGCAGGCAGCGATTGCGAAGAGAAAGCCAAGGATCGAGAGGATGTTTGGGCTCACTTTCGTGTACGCCAGTATCTGGCAGAAAGGATCTACGAGTCTTCCTGCCAGATTCCTTGCCCTACCTATTATGTTCAATCTATCACCCCGTCGCATGAAAACCATCTTTCCTGCTGTTATTAATAGATGACGAAGAATCGTATGTGGTCGCAGCGCAAGGGTTGGCTGATGGACACCTGCGGATGCGCAAAACGAGGGCTCTTGGCGTAAGCGCGGCGGAGGGAGGGTGTGGAATGTGAAAGCGTGATACAAAAACGCGGCGTGTTAAACAACCAACAAGATTACAAGGTCTCCGTACTGTTTCTTCATCGCCCCCTCTGCTAATGTTTTTGCCATTATCACCCCTTCCTTAGTCAAACTATAATTTTCATTACGATAATACCTTAAAAGTCCCTTACTATGCAAACTCTTGATGGTTTTAGATAAATTACCTTGGTATTTTTGAGGCAACTTTTTACGTATGGTTGCTTCATGCACGTTTTTATTTTTGGATATGTGCAACTTACCAAGTACTTCAAGAACTTTCCGTTCATCACCATTCAATGCGATGTCGTCCATGTGGTGTTTTTAGCATTGGGAGTCTGGCTTATAAAAATCTCGCATGTGAATAATGTTAAAGCGAAAAAATAAACTTTAAGTATAACATCTATACTAACTATAGAACAAGCAGGTGAACGATCATGTACGTACTATCAGAATTGTTTGGCGGTTGCCCACAAGTTAAAGTAGTGGAAACTTTTACCGAGCATTATGAAGATGTATTATCAGTCCCAGAAATCGAAAGGATGACAGATGTGTCTAAAGCAACTATCTATAGTCATACAAAAAATCTTTTAGAAGAAGGCGTGGTAAAAAAAGCGGGCAAGGTTGGTAAAACACAGTTTTATCAACTCAATATTGAAAACACGAAAGCAAAGATAATTTTAATGTTAGAAAGATACATCGTATCGGAGCGACTTGAAAAACTCATTGAAAAAGAACGAATTGAAGAACCTATTATTGTCACAGAACTTGCTGGAGATCTTTATAAAGCCGCTTTCGTTCCGTCTGCAAATACGTCTTTAAACCTTTTTTTGGGGGCAAAAGATGCTCTTATGACTTCTTGGGGTGTGGGGTCTGCGGTTATGGGTGGAGAAGTAGTTGCAAAATCTCTCGTCGGTGAACAGGCGTACTACATGGAGGATGTTTAAATGGATGAAGAAAACAAAACTGAACAGACGGTAGAGAAGATAAAGAGAATAGATTTTACATTCTATTCTAACCTTGCGATGGTTAGTTGTTCTGAATCAGATTTTTTTATAGACTTTATGCAGGGTCCACCAGAAGGTGAAGTGCTCTCAACTGCAAGGGTATTTATGGCACCTGAACATGCAAAACGAGTTTTAAAAGCTTTGGAAAAAGTAATCACTGAATTCGAAGAACGCAAACAGGTACAAGAAGAATAATTGATGCTGTTTTCACGCCACCACCCAACAAAACCCTTCTGATAACCAGATTCCATCCGACTCCTATACGCGATGGTATCATACCCATCTCGGGCACTACACCCCACACTTAAGAGGCTGTCCCATAATTAGATATTTCGCGAAACCGGATGCTTGTTTTTCGATATAACGTCCCGTCCGTGCTTCTTTTTGTTGTGATTTTGAATTGTGGGACAGCCTCTTAAGTACAATGCTTGTACCCGCGTTTTCACATTGCCAACTGCTTTGCTCTGCATTCGGTTTGACTGCGTCCCCGGTCTTTGCGTGTAATCAACCAGCAGCAAACATACGTATCGATCGTGGCAGAATTCTCCTCTTCCCATGCTGGCTGAATCGAAATTCATCCCTGTCCCTGAATCCGCTCCACGCCCCCGTCCCGCGAGAGCAGGACAACCCGGCTGATCGCGGAATCATCAGCGATCCGGTACCTGACCCTATCCCCGATCTCCGATGCAAAGAGGCGCACTTCCTCGTGATCAGGCATCGCAGCTCTGTCGAGGCGTTTTTGTGAGAATCCGACATGCATGTACGCCTTGACCTCGATGTAATCCGGCTCGCACATAGACAAGAGACGCGCATAGCCCTCCGGATCGAACATGTTGACCCCCTTGATAAGCGTGATCCTGACCGCGGTTCTGGTTCTCTTCTTCGACCTGCCAAGCACCCGTAAGGACTCCTGGATCTCTTCCCAGAAATTCCCGCACGGATTGCATACCTTAAGATACGTATCTTCGTCAGGCGCATTCAGACTGAGATACAACTGGGTCGGCGCAATCCTCGCAATCATATCCGGCTGCGTGCCGTTTGAGACGACGAACGTGGTCATTTCGTCCCTGTGGAAGAGATCGATCAACTCCGGCAGATGCGGGTAGAGGGTCGGCTCGCCTGCAAGCGATATCGCAACCTGGTCCGGCTTTTGCGCCTCTCTTAGCGCATCCATGTCAGTGGTCTCGGATCCGCCATATCCAGAGATGAGGCGCGCATGTTCCCGGATGATAGACCCCTTGATTTCAACTGGAGAATCCCAATCGGCAGGCGCTGGGAGCGGCACAGGCATCTCAACTGGTCTCCAGCAGTGGAGGCAGCGGTGGTTGCACGAGAGCGTCGGCGTCATCTGGATGCACCGATGCGACCGGACGCCGTAGAACTGTGATTTGTAGCAACTGCCTGCTCCCCGGATAGCCCGGTTCAGCCAGTGGCAGGTCTTTACCGCGCTGTGCCTGCCTGCTATATGGTAGCCGTGTTTTTTCAAGAGATTCTCAAGTTCTGGTTTCATTTTAGTCTACTACTCTGCAAATTTCATATAATGGTTTGGGGTATGGAGCTTGTTTGGTTGGTGATCAGTATTAGAAGATACGATTGTGGCGATACCGGGATCGACAAAATTAATTCAGGGAAGCACAATGACTACACAGCATGACTACAATCGGGATACGTTTATGACCCCCACGAAACTCTGCGATCTGGTGCATCTGCCCCCAAAAGAAGCGGAACTCCTCCCGCGCGGCTGGCAGATTCTCGGTACCGTGATCCTCGTGAGCATCCCGGATGCGCTCCGTGATCACGCAAACGCGATCGGGGATGCGCTTCTTGCGATGTATCCGAGGTGCAGCACAGTGCTCTGGAACAGGGGTGTTGCGGGACGCTTCCGTGAGCCGATCTGCGAGGTAATCGCGGGAACTGGTGAAACAGAGACGATTCACAAGGAGAATGGCTGCTACTTCAAACTCGATGCTGCAAGGATCATGTTCTCGCAGGGAAATCTCGTAGAACGGATGCGGATGGCGCGAATCTGCGAAGATCAGGTTGTTCTGGACATGTTTGCCGGAATCGGCTACTTCTCGATCCAGATTGCAGTCCATTCACGCCCGAAAAAGGTTATCTCAATCGAACTCAACCCAACCGCATACCACGATCTCACAGAGAACATCAGGATCAACCGGGTGGAGGATCTCGTCTTCCCGATGCAGGGGGATTGTGCGGTAAAAGCTCCAGAGAATATTGCAGACCGGGTGGTCATGGGCTATCTCGATTCATCGCGTGAGCAGCTCGTGAAGGGGTTACTTGCAGTGAGATCAGGGGGGATACTGCATTATCACGAGGCGACGCCGAC
>DAOURL010000023.1 GCA_030625165.1 Methanosarcinales archaeon
CAGCCAGCTCACCAACATATATCTGGTCGCATTTGATATTTAAATCTTGCTAATAAAACATCGGTTAAACCCATCAATCGCTCCTGAAACGATATCGTCCGACATCCGGAAGGGATGGCTGTTGGTTCGGCAATATTGTGAGGTGTACCTCGGTGGCTAAAATACCCTCTGCTCGAAGTTTATTCGTGAGATTCGTTTATCAGCGCGTGCATGTTTGGGTTGTGTCCCAATCAGGCATCCTCGAACCACGCGATCATCGTCCTGACACCTTCCTCGAACCCGACCTTCGGTTCAAATCCCAGATCCTTGATCCGCGTGATATCCGCGTACAGCGTGTTCACATCACCAGCCCATGTCCTGCCGCCGTACCGTATCTCTGCCTCCGGCGATATGATCGAGACCATTAACTCGGCAAGATGCTTAATCGACGTCGGGCTTCCGCCGGCGGCATTGTATACGCCCTCGCCGCGTTCTGCAACCAGCATAAAGGCATCTGCCATGTCAGAGACGTAGCAGTAATCCCTGATCTGCTCGCCTGTGCCGAGAACCTCGAGCAGTTTCGGATTTGCTCGCAGCTTCTGTATGAAATCGTACATCACGTATCTCGGCTGCCTCGTCCCGTAAGTGTTAAATATCCGTATCGCGGCAAACGTAAGTCCGTAAGTCTCCTTAAACGCAAACCCGTACCGTTCGCCTGCAAGCTTCGATGCCCCGTAAGGCGATATCGGATGGAGCGGATGGCTCTCATCGATTGGGGTGTAGACTGGTTCGCCATAGACCGCGGCAGTGGATGCGTACACCACCTTTGCGACATCCGAATCGAGAGACGCTGTCAGGACGTTAAACGTGCCAAGAGCGTTCGCGTCAAAGTCGTATCTCGGTTTCTCCACAGAATTCGGCACAGATGCATTCGCGCCGATATGAAAGATCAGGTCGATCCCTGAATCGTCAATCGTCTTTTTGACCAGATCAAAATCGCCGAGATCTCCGTTTACGAACGTCGCATTCCCTGGCAGGTTCTTCTTCTTTCCGGTACTGAGATTGTCAAGTACGGTTACCGTGCATCCGCTTGCGAGCTTCTCTGCGAGATGGCTGCCGATGAAACCCGCGCCGCCGGTCACCAGAACGTTTCTCCCTTCGATCATAATCTGACTTTGTCGTCGCTGTTTTAACTTTTCCGGGTAGAGAGGGGGTGTCGATCTGTCCGGCGCTCTGGTCTGAACTGTATGTTTTCAGATGTTCGAAACTTGGATGTCATCCGCGGGTGTTTGACTGGTAAGCCCCTAAAACTCAAGATATGGCGACTGCGAGAGCACAGAGATGCCATCATCTGATAGTTGCAGCACGCGCACCTGATTGATGGTGGCTGAGCCGCGGTGTTTCACCACATGAATTGAGCGCTGGAGGTTGTTGCCGACACGCACCATGCCAAGATTGGTGATCGAATCGGAACTGTATGCGATTAACTCATCCACACCATAGATGATGCCGCTTGCGATGATGCAGGTGGCAGGAGCCCTTCGCAGGACGCCGAAGACATCATCAACCATACTCTTCAGCCTGTATCTCGATTCTATAGCCAGGAATATGGCTTCCAGCGAATCGATGAATATCAAATCCGGATTTACATTCTTTATCTTGCTTTCAAGCAACTTCTTAAAACTCTTGATCAGTTCATCAGGTGAGATTTCCACGGTCTTCTGTAGCCGCAGACTCGGATCCGCGATATCGACGAAGATGACCTTGCCCTCTTCCTCGAGTTTCCAGAAATCCCAGCCAAACGACGTGTACCATTCTCTCTTTATGTATTCAGCCTCTTCTGAGGTGAGGACGATCATCCCGGTCTTGCCTTCCTTTACGCCGTTATATATGAACTCCCCGCCGAAAGCCGTCTTGCCCGTGCCAGACCCGCCGATGACCACGTTCACAGACCCCTTGAAAAAACCGCCTCCGAGCAGTTCATCGTATCCGGGTATGCCGGTCTCCATCCGTTCCATCAATCGCTCATCATCCATTACGATCACCACATCTTGATTTATACTGCTTGTTGAAATATCTTTTCATAAACGCCCCTTCAACCGGTAGATTCGAACCGATCCAATGTAGGCGCACTCGAAATAATCCTCGTTCTCGAACTTGTCCAGACCTCCACTCTCGTCGTACCGTTCGTGTTCGGCAGCCCCGATGTAGATGTAACTGACATTATATTTATCCAGCAGATCGATCGCAAGAGGTACGTCGTATGTGTTGTAGATCATATCAGCGTCTTTTACCCTCGGTCCGATCTCATCCCAACCGCGCCCCCACATAATTTCATGCCATCTCCATCCGATGATGGCAGGCAAGCCAGTGAATGCAGAGACCCTCGAATCGGTGGAGTAACTATTCCTGCCCGGCGCCTCGAGAATGACTGGCGTTCCTGCAATCTCCCTACGGATCCACGAGATCGCCCGATACTCACCCTTGTCAGATAGGTTCAGATACGCGGTCCCGTCAAGCGATCGCGGATTGTGGTCGAGCGATATTCTTTCGGCTGTGATGGTGAGTGAACATATACCGGAGGAGGCGAAGAGTATGCAGAAGACGACAGCCCAGATCGCTTTATTCCTGCTGCTGGTACGTTTCAGCAATGATATGCTCCTGTACAGGGAGTATCCGGCTGCGATGCCCCACAGAATCCAGATCTGTAGATATAACTTAAATACCGTGTTCATGCGCTCGTTCGGGGCACCAAAATGATCATCGAGATAGAAGATCTCGCAGAAGATGGCGAGCAGCGAGCCGACCAGTACGAGAACCATGACGAAGCGATCGCTTTTTTTATCCTCGTGAAATAGGAGATATATGCAGAGCAGGGTAAGCGGGATGGTGATGATCAGCGTCTGGAAGAAGATCAGGGAGAGCGCGGCTAGCGGGATCAGGGCAACCACATACCTCCTGTCGAGATCCGAATGCAAGAACAGGAATGAGAATATCAGAAATAGGAAAAACGCGAATATCGCTATGAAATCGATCAGCAGTGTATTTTGATATACGATTCCGATCCCGGATCCGGATGCGCCCGCTCCCTGAAAATCCAGATAAAACGGCATGAAAAGGAGAATGCTCAGAATGACAACGGTTGCAATCGGAACTGGCGCATTCCTAAGAGACGCGGCGTGGTACTGATGAGCCAGAACGATTGATGCGAAGATGATCAGATATGTCGGATAGTCCCACGCATTCACCGGAAAGAGCGCGCCGAGTGCAAGCGCGGGCAGGATCGTTCCCGCGAGGATATGGACTGCACCCTTCCCATATATCCGCATCCCGCGGCCGTCGGACTTATGGATGTTTAACATCAGCACGAGCAGAAGCAACTGAAACGGGATCGAGATGACATGCGGGTGCAGATCGCCGAAAGTAAAACTGAAGTACGGGAATTCGTTGATCGTGTCCGGTATAATCCTCGTGGACGCCCAGAGCCCGAAGATGTGTTCGTGGCTGGCTATCCGGAGATTAAGGAGACGCGCCGCCATATCAAATACGATATGCGCGTTTGCGATGAAAGTGACAAAGATCATCGTCCATACGCCGTACCCGATCTTCTTTGTCAGGTCATACCCGATGCCAAAGGCAGCATTTGCCGCAAGCGCTGCGAACGTGACCAGTCCGAGATTGTACGTGATGGCGGTGGAGATTCCGGATATCTTGCTTGGTACAGCTACGGTCAGGTATCCGAAATAATAATAGAAATCCAGCAACCCACCTGAGAACCACGGATCATACGGCGGGAATTGGCTGCTCCGCATGACCGCATTTAAGAATGCGAAGTCCATGAACTTCTCGCCAAAGTCCGTGATCTCGGGACCGTACACTCGTACCGCCAGAAAAACGATGAAAGCTGCGAAGAAGACTATTTCGTTCCTGATGATCACGTCTCTTCTGACATACAGTCCGCTCTTTCCGTAGATGATGCAAAGCAATGACAAGGCACAGAGAATTAGAAGAGCGAGCAGGACTGTCCCCCTGCTGAAGGATAGCGGATATGAAAGTAGCCATGTGAGGTACGAGAGTATCAGGATGCCAGCGATCTTTGATATGCAGTATCCGCGGTCAGAGAGATTTTTGCAGACCATCGAGACGATCGGGAATGCTGCCGTGCCGATTACGAGGATCAGCGCATACCAGACGATTATCTCGGTCAACATGTAGTCTTATATGGCATGGCGGTGAATATCAACACATGCATATCGCGGAGTCGAGCACTGAACTTGCAATACGGTTCGTGATTGAATTGTTCTGGATCTATGCATGTATCTATGCGGTTAGATCGACAAAACTGATATACTGGAGGCAGGGCTGGTACGTCGTTCTGCTTGGCTGCCTGATACATGCCGTATATATCCTGGTCGCGCTTGCCGAAATTCCGTATGCCGGAATGCTTCGGAATCTCGGGATGGGAGTCGTTGCCGTCGGAATCCTGATGCTTGCAAAGAGGATGAAGACGATTATGGGATAGGATAGATAAGATGCCGACCAGAGCAGATATCCTGATCGAAGCGCTGCCGTACATCCAGGAGTTTGCGGACTCGACCATAGTGATCAAGATCGGGGGCAATGCGATCGTTGAGCCGTCGATCCTCGATGACATCGTCCGTGACGTGATCCTGCTGCAGCACATCGGAATCCATCCGGTCATCGTGCATGGCGGGGGTCCTGAGATATCAGAGAAGATGGAGCGCCTCGGCAAGATACCCGAATTCGCAGGCGGCTTACGCATAACCGATGACGAGACCCTTGAAATCACGCGCATGGTGCTTGTCGGGAACGTGAACACGAGAATCGTCTCGCTCATCGGCAGGTACGGAGGCAAGGGCGTCGGGCTTTCAGGGAAGGACGGTAGACTGATCCTTGCCAGAAAGAAGGCGCCGGTGATCGTTCCGGGAACCAGCGATGAGATCGATCTCGGCTGGGTCGGCGAGACTGAGATCATCAATCCTGAGATCCTGATGATCACATCAGGGCGCGGATACATCCCTGTGATCGCGCCGATTGCTGTAGATCTCGCTGGAAACAGTCTGAACCTGAATGCAGACACGGTATCAGGGGATATCGCTGCTGCCCTTCATGCAAAGAAACTGATTCTGCTAACGGACGTGTTAGGGGTGCTTTCGGATCCGTCTGATGCGGATACTCTTATAATGGGTCGCCAAGAGCCATCCATCGATACCACTGCCCGCAAGGGCAGGGTATTATCACATATCTCCGTGTCAGAGGTGGACGGGCTGATCGAGAACGGCACGATTCGGGGAGGGATGGTTCCGAAGATCCGTGGCGGCGTCTGCGCGATCCGGGGCGGGGTCTCGAAGGTGCACATCATCGATGGCAGCAAGCCGCATTCGCTCTTGCTTGAACTGCTCACCGACGAGGGGATCGGCACAATGATGGATTGAGGATGTGTCTATTTGCTACTATTTTACGGTTGTAGATGACAAACCGATAGTTTTATATGGTATGAGTGCGTATTCGCCAGCAACTGTAGTTACAACCTGCAGCAGCCCAAAACAAACCCCGCGCGAAAGAGGTGTTTTAAATGGATAAAAAATACCTGGAAAACGACGAATGTGCTGTTTCACCGGTTATTGGCGTCATCCTGATGGTAGCGGTCACAGTGGTGCTGTCATCGATCGTCGGGTCGGCGGCATTCGGAATGGTCGGCAACATCAACAAGATGAATCTGGTGGTGGTGAGCGCACAACAGACGAACTCGACTACGATCGAATTCACATTTATGGGCGGTCCGGATGCCGGCGCTGTTCAGTACCTGAACGCAACCGTGGATGGAGAGCAGGCAGACCCGCCAGCGGACTACGAACCCGACGTTGGTTCGGTCTGGACACATACCGACGACGGTATATCCTTCCATACAAGCGGCGGGTTCACTGGCAGGAATCATGTGGTCGTTGCCGCGACATTCGATGATGGCAGCGCTCAGGTCGTTCTCGACACATACGTCTGAACGACCGCACCTATCTCTTTAGGGGTGGTTTTCAATCGCGAATGTAGACGGCTGAAGCCGGATGTCTGCTCGATTCGTCCACCCGCGATTCCCCAACCGAAGCATCAGCGCGTGAGATGCGCTCTATGCACTCTCTTTCAGGGGGCTGCCAACTTGCTCTGGTGATTGCGCCGATCTTTTCTGTGAGAACGCTTGCCTTATGAGTTTGAGGGGGGTAGGGGGCGTGGATGATGGACGTTTAACACTGTTTTTGTTCTATGTCGTCACGAACAGTTTCTATTCTGCCCTTAAACTCTTCGAAATATTTCACCATCTTTTCTTCCTGTTCTAATAACCATTTTTCGGTGGGTCTTGCAGCTGACCCCCAACGTCCAAGTTGGTCGTTAATCACCGTGAGGTGGCTCAAATATTTCTCAGTTAATTGGTAGAATGGTTGATCTTCATCAACGTAACGATTCGTTGCCAGCAATTCTGCCGCCCATGGTCTGAAACGAGCGGGTGAAATCTTGCGGTTCACGGGATCGTCCTGATTGCTTTGGACCTGCGCAATAATCAGCTTAAGAACGCCTATATTATAGCCACATTCGGACAACACAGCAGCCAACCGACGGAGTGTTTCATCTCGCCGGATGATTTCATAGAGCGATCCACGACCTGAAAGAGTTTCCAACACACGACTGTCTGGTCTATCAGGATGCTCTAAACAATCCTCGATAGCGGCTTTGAAGCTATTACGAAAGTCATCCTCGTCCAGATGAGTTGAATCATAGAACAAAATGCCCTTGCTGCTGATATCGAAAGGAAGTTTTGTGCCTTCCTGTGCAATTGTGATCGTGCCATGCATGAAACTCTGCCGGACTCCCAGTTCCCAGTAGACGTTTGGGTTGGCATCCGTAAGATCAGCAACGACAACAGGAGACTTGACAAGGTCGAGGATAATCTGCCTTGTAATATCTCCACGCAAAGGTTTTGAGAGATGCGCTTCAAGCTGACATTCCTCAATGAGTGGCTTCAAGAAACGTTCATAATGCTTCGTCCAGTAGTCTTCTGTGTGTTCATCAGTCGTTTCGCTAAACGGCATGATCACGAAGCAGCGTTTCCGATCTTCTGACACTCAAAGCACCTTTTTTTTGTCTAACGCCTATAAAAGGCGAACATTGCATTATAATTTCATATCAAGCAAACCCTCTACACCCCAAGCTTCTTCATCATCTTCTGCACATTAAATCTGCCGCCGCGCAACCCCTTCATCGCCTTCTGCATCATTCGGTGATACTTCAGGAGTTCCCGCACATCCTCAATCCTTGTGCCAGAGCCACGTGCGATTCTCTTGACGCGTGAGCCATCGACGATCTTCGGGTCGAGCATCTCCACTTCGGTCATCGAGTCCATGATGACCTTGTACCTGCCCATCTTGCCAGAGGTCTCGTCATACATATCGTCCGGTATCTTCATGCCCCCGATCGGGAGCATCTGCATCACCTGCTTTAAGGGACCCATCTTGTGCATCGCTTCCAGTTGCTGGTACATATCCTTGAGCGTGAACCTCCCTTGCATCATCTTCTCGACATCGATCTCCTCGGTAAACGCATCCTCCGCACGCTCGATCAGCGTCTTAATGTCCCCCATCCCGAGCAGTTGCGAGATAAACCTGTCTGTCTCGAACTTCTCCAGGTCCTCGATGTTCTCGCCAACACCGATAAAAGCGATAGGTGCTCCGGTCTCTGATACCGCTGAGAGCGCGCCGCCGCCTTTTGCCGTACCATCGAGTTTTGTGATGATGACGCCGGTAACCCCGATTGAGTCATGGAATGTGCGTGCCTGATCCGTTGCCTGCTGCCCGATCGCGGCGTCCAGCACAAGCAGTTTCTGATCCGGTTTGGAGATCGCATGAATCGTCTCCATCTGCTCGATCAGGTCGTGTTCGAGGGAATGTCTGCCCGCGGTATCGATGATCTGCACATCATACGCCTTTAATTCGCTAAGCCCCCGCTCTACGATTCCGATGGGATCATCGGTGCGCTCCCCATAGAAAGCGATGTTCAAACTGTCACACAGCATCTTTAACTGATCATAAGCACCAGGGCGGTCGGTATCCGCGCAGATCACCGCGGGCTTCAAGCCCTTCCGCTGGAAGTACCGTGCCAGTTTTGCTGTGGTCGTGGTCTTGCCGCCGCCCTGAAGCCCGACCATCATGATCGTCTGCTTCGAAAGCGCAAGGGGCGTGCCTTCGCCTATGAGCCGGACGAGTTCATCGTACACGATCCGGATCACGTGCTCACGTGCGCCCATACCTGCAGGCGGTTTCTCGTCAAGCGCCCTCTCGCGTATCCGCGTGGATAGATCCATCACATGCTTCACATTGACGTCTGACTGGAGGAGCGCACGCTGGATCTCCTTTATCATCTCGTCCACTGCATGTTTGTCGATCCGTCCGCCGCCCGCGATCTTCTTGATCGCACCCTGAAGCGAGTCTCCAAGTTTGTCAAGTACCATTGGTATCATATACGGCTGGCGCTTATAAAAGCGTAATGCAGACGGGAGTGTCGCATTGCGTGATGTTGAATTAATCACGAATGGGCACGAATAAACGAATGTCACGAATCGGCACTGGTAAATTCGTGTTATTCGTCAATTCGTGACATTCGTGATAAAAACTGCCATGTAAAATCTTTAAAACCGTAGTAACACCAGATGACGTGACACCCCCGTGCAGACAACAGAGTTAAGTACCAGCGATAATAACATGAAATATAACGGAAGATAACGGGCGAAATATGGAGATTTCATCATGAAAGTTATGGTTGTGGATGACGAGCCAGATATTGTGGATTTACTCTTGCTGATGCTTGATGGTACGGATTACGAGGTCACAACAGCATCCGGTGGCAACGACTGTCTTGAAAAACTGAAACATGACGTGCCCGATCTAATTCTACTGGATCTCATCATGCCGGACCTCGATGGCTGGGGGGTGCTGAACAGTATACGTCAGGATGATCGGTTAAAATCAATTCCTGTGGTTATTCTTACGGCAAAACAACTGACCGCAGATGTGGCGCAGAAAAAAGCACCGCATATAACTGAGTATCTCGTCAAACCAGTCACAAAGGAAGGTTTAATTTCAGTTATAGAAGATATTACATCTTCTTCAAAAGAACTTGGTGATTTTATTGCTGCTGCAAGAAAAGCTGGCGTTGATCCGGAGATGGTCGACAGGTATGTCCAGCTAAACCAGCAAACCAGCGCATATAAACGATTGCATACCTCGCTGATGCAGATCTACACAAAGAAGAGACTCGAAGAAGAAGACTCTGCAAGAAACACGATGAGAAGCATCGAACGAGTCATCGATCTGAAGGGGAGGAATCTCGAAGAACTCCACACAAGGATCGGGGAGATGATCGATGTCAGTGGTTAGTTATGCGAGGATTTATATGAAACCGTGTTTGAATGCTAAATTATGGACGAACTGGAAGCGATCCGACAGAAGAAAATGGAGCGATTACAAACAATGACATCTGGAGAAGTATTGGTACTGGACGATAATAACCTTGCAGAAACCGTGCGCGAACATCCGTTTGTTGTGCTGGACTGCTGGGCTGAGTGGTGCGGACCCTGCAAGATGGTTGCACCGGTGATCGAGGAGCTTGCAAAGGAATATGCAAGCAGGATAACGTTTGCCAAATTGAATATCGATGAGAACATGGGCACTGCCACGAAATACCAGATCAGCGCGATACCGACGATGCTGGTATTCAGGAATGGCGAGATGGCAGGGCAGATCATCGGCGCACTTCCGAAGAACCACATCGAGCAGAAACTGCAGGAATTTATGTAATCAGGATTCTTTCATCTCTTGCAGTATCTTCATGATCCGTTCGCCACTGTCGGGGAGTTGCTCTTTTGAGGCAAGCGCCATCTCGAATTCCTGCACGGACTCCTCGACGCGCTTCAGTCGCTTTAGCAGGAAACCGAGATTGGCATGAGCCCTTGCAAAATCAGGTTCGAGTCTTAACGCCTCTCGGTACTCCACCTCTGCTTCTTCAAACCGTCTCGAGCGGTACAGCAGATTCCCGAGATCGTGGTGGAACATAGCGGTATCGTCCTTTATCTCAGCCACCGTGCACGCTTCGTCCCTCCTTTCGGTAAGCGCATACAACAGCGCCATCTCTGTCTGGGGTATGAGTGTGACAGGCGCATCGGATCGATCAGGTATCTTCCCGGCAGGCGCGGCGCTCTTTACTTGACCTTGATCTCGATTTCCAGCGGATGAATGAGATGAATGACTCTGTGGATCCACACCAACAGCCGGGAGGTTGTCTCGCCATTCATTGACCTCTCGTTTCCACCGGTCAAGTTCGCCTTTCCATCTGGCGATCTTCCAGATGATCACAAGCGCCACGATCGAGACGGCTGCAAGTCCAAGTCCAGCCCATACCAAAGGATCAATTTCAGAAAAGTCCAATCAGATCACATCCTCACAGTGCAACATCGCCTGCCCAAACGCCTGCTCATAAGACGTCCCCAGATACTCCCACACGGTTTCATCCTCCAGAATCGCCCATAATATCTGCTGCCTCGCCCCCTGATCCGGAACCTTGCCCTTCAGGTACTCGCGCACCTCGCTCTGTAGTCTCGCCATATCCGCATACTCTGGCGTGATCACCTCCTCGATCCGTCCCCTGATGTATCGTGATAACGCAGGGCTGTGGGCAAGCGTGGAGATGCCGATTACGATATCGCCGCGTGCGATGACAGACGGGATTATCACATCGCCGAGATCATCCACCCGGTTGACCAGCACCCCATGCCGGCTTGCGATATCTGATAGGTGCTCGTTGTAGACAGGATCGTCCGTTGCCGGTATCACCAGGAAGGCATCATCTATCAGGTCGGCAAACTCATCATCGCCAAGTTTCTCATCCATGGTTATCAGTTCGATATCCTCTAATTCCATCAGTCTTTCGGTGAACTCGAAGCTCACGACGACCGTCTTTGCGTATCTTCCGAACAGTGCTGCCTTGCGCTCACCAACCGAGCCGCCACCGATGATCACCACCTTCTGGTCGCAAAGGTCGATGAATAGCGGAAGGAATCCTGACATACCAGAGTTATTGAATCTCTATCTATTAGGTGTTATCGCCCAAGCAGCCGCTTGCAGGATCGGAAGCGTCAACCTTTTTAAGAAAATGGTAACTACTCAGGTACCTAAAACCACTATCGGGGGACTTCACTATGCAGGGACTACCCGGGACGTGGGGGATACTGTAACCAAACTGGAAATTTAACCGCAGAGTGCGCAGAGGGACGCGGAGAGGGGATAAATGGTTAAATGCTCTGCGTTCCTCTGCGCCCTCCGCGGTTATTTTTCTTGCCAGAAATTACAGAATCGCAATCGGGCGACCAATCAACATACCTGAGTAGTTACAGAAAATGGTTGATGGCGACATCGCTCCCCCGCCCCGGCTACAGAGTTTACGAGAGCCACTATCCCGACAGATAGTGGCTTCCACTATACAAATTTGATAGCGCCTTCGTTATCACATAATCCCCTGCGGCATCTCGGTCAGCACCAGGTATATCAGGAATCCGATAGCACCTATCAGCAGTATTCCCACACCAGCGACCTTTGCGATCATCAGGAACTCTTCTCTGGTCGGTTTCCTTGCAAGCTTGAGTATCCTTGTATACTCGGAGAGTTTGAACGAATGAGTGAACGCCATGTTTAGCAGACAAAGTCGATGCCGTATTTTCTGATGACGTTCGCCGTGCCAGAACCCTTTCCGTAGATCTGCGGTGATTTGACACCGGTGACCACGAGCATGGTGCGTACCTTGTTCTCAAGCGACGGATCGATCTGTGCGCCCCATATCAGGCGGGCATTTGGATCTACACGCTGGTACACTTCCTCAACGACACCCTCTGCCTCTGCGACGGTCATATCTGACCCGCCGACCACGTTCACGAGTGCTGAGGTCGCGCCTGATATGTCCACATCGAGAAGCGGGCTTCGAAGCGCCTTTTTAACAGATTCTGTCGCCTTGTTCTCGCCGTCTGCCTCACCAAGCCCGATCATTGCTACGCCGCCTTTCTGCATGATCGTCCGCACATCAGCGAAGTCGAGGTTGACCAGTCCGGGTTTTGTGATCAGTTCGGTGATGCCCTTTACCGCACGCATCAGAACCTCATCGCAGACCTTAAACGCAACCTGAAGCGGCAGTCTCGGCACCACTTCCATCAGCCGGTCGTTCGGGACGACGATCACGGTGTCAGATACCTCCATGAGCCGCTTGAGCCCTGCCTCGGCATTACTCCTCCTGACCGAACCCTCTGCTGTGAACGGGAGCGTCACGACCGAGATTGTAAGTGCACCAGCATCCTGTGCGCATTTCGCAACGACTGGTGCTGATCCTGTACCCGTACCCCCGCCAAGCCCGGATGTGATAAATACCATATCTGCACCTTCCACAATACTCTGGATCTCATCCAGACTCTCTTCAGCGGCAGCCTCCCCGATCTGCGGCATACTGCCAGCACCGAGCCCCCTTGTGGTCTTGCGCCCGAGCAAAACCTTCCGGCTGGCATTGATATACAACAGGTGCTGGGCGTCTGTGTTCACAGCAGCCAGATCCGCGCCTGTAATACCTTCCTCCATCATCCGCTGGATGGTGTTCGAGCCGCCGCCGCCGCATCCGACCACCGCGATATTGGTCTTTAATTCTGAGAGAATCTTCTCGAGTTCCTCATCGGCTTCGGTGGATTGGTCATGCAGATATATTGGCGATTCTACCTCCATTTCCGCTCGAGATAATGCTTCTTCTACAATGGATTTCATAATTCAATCCTCCGGTATATTATAGCTCCTTTTGGTACTTAAGCCTGATTATCATATTATCCTCAAAAGTATCACTCAAATAGTTTCTTCACCTTTGGTAGTGCTGAAGTCAATGCAAAGACGACTGCCCTGTCGCCTGCATGAATCTGGTGGGTGCCTCTCGGCACAATCACATCGTTATTGCGCACGATCGCGCTTACTATGGCGCCTTTCGGGAACTTGATCCTATCGAGGGTCTTCTTTGTCATCTTTGATCCGGGTGCTGCTATCAACTCGATGATCTCTGCCTTTTCGCCCTCGATGGTTGCGAGCGACTCAACACCAGAACCCATACTGACGCGCAGGACCTCGTCGATGGTTGCCTGTTTTGGGGAGAGTGCCGCATCGATGCCGACCATCTCAAAGAGTTCCATGTACTCGGATCGATCGACCTTGGCGATGACTTTCTTTGCGCCGAGTTGCTTTGCGAGCAGCAGGCAGAGAAGGTTCTTCTCGTCGCTGTTGGTCGTTGCGATGACCACATTCATCGCATCCGCACCTTCTGACCGTAGAAGCGCTTCATCGGTGCCGTCACCGTGCAGCACCAGTGCGCCTGAAAGCGCACCTGCGATCTCCAAACACCGACCCTCGTCTGCCTCGATGATCTTGAGATCGACATCGCCGCGCTCTGCAAGCAGCCTTGCAAGGTATAACCCGACAGTGCCAGCGCCAACGATCATCACCTTGCTACGCATGTTCGAGCCGCCGCCAAACATCTCCTCGATCTCAGTTATGGATTCCTGCTTTCCAATAACGATTATATGGTCGCCTTCGTGCATAACATCGCTGCCATGTGGGATCAGGACGTCTTTTTCCCTGACAAGCGCGCTGATGACGCAGCAATCAGGGATCTCCGCATCAGCAAGCGATATCCCATCGAATGTCGTACCCCTGCCAACCTTGAACTCCATCATCTTGACCCTGCCATCAGCGAATGCTTCCATACCGACCGCAGATGGCACCGATATGATCCCTGCGACCTCTGAGGCAAGCGTCAGTTCAGGGCAGATCATGTAATCCATGCCGATCTCTTCCCTGTGAGCAGTCGGCTTGTTTATGTAGTCAGGATTCGAGACTCTGGCTATCGTCGTACACGTCTTCTTATCCTGTGTTAGCAGTTTCGTAGCGATGCAGGCGACGACATTGATCTCATCGTTGCCTGTAACAGCAACCACAAGGTCTGCTGGCAGAACCTGCTTTAAGATATTTACATTGGCGCCATTTCCCTGAATGACCTGCACATCCAGTTTACCTGCCCTTTCGCAGGATTCTTCCCTCTTATCGACGAGGATGATATCGTTATCCGCATATAACGTTTTTGCGATCGAGTATCCGACCTCCCCTGCACCGATAATTACGATCTTCATCCGCGTTTAAAGCCCCATCGCCTTATTTGTCATCGCAATCGATCGCACCGCATCGCTCTCGATCTCAGTCATAGCCCGGATGCAGTCGATGTTCTCAGGTATTACGTCAGATTCCTGGTGGATCGCCTGGAACAGGTACAACTCGCAATCAGAGACATTGACTGACTCCTCCCATACACAGTTCTCCCACATATCGCTACGCGGGCGGTCCATATCGCGTGCCAGTTCCATGACCTCTGCGGTCGAAGCTATCCCCTCACTGATGAGCCGGATCCTTGAGTTCTCATACAGAGCATCGAGCACATCCTCAGACGTGCACGCCTCTTTCAGGTCCATGTTCACGATATGCAGGTGCATAAGCGTCGTTGGAACCTTGATCGCAACGGTATCGATATCGATCTCGGGAAGCACCGTCTTCACATCAGGTCCGTGATGGGACGGCATCTTCAGTTCAGGCACGATCGCATTGATCGGACCCTTCTTGATGTCCCCGGGATCTGCGGATCGCCTGCAGAGCGTCGCACGCACCTTCCCGACACCGAACGCGGAATCGAGCGTTGAGAGGACTCTGGATAGTCCTGTTGTGTTGCAGGAGACGACCCGTGCATAATCGCATCCGAATGCCTCGTCGTAGTTCGAGTGCGCATTAAACGAGATTCCAGCAAGTTCGTGGTCCTCTCCACCCTGCCACATCGCTTTTATGCCGGCGGCATCGTAGAGTGCCTTGTTGGGTGCAGCAATCTTGTTAGGCGTGCAGTCCACAACAACGTCCCCTATCTCGAGCATATCCTCAACCGTGCCGCTCACTTCCATTCCGGCAGCCTCAAAGTCGGGTTCCCTGCCAGCAAGCACGTACAGCGGATATCCCTTCTCAAGTGCCATCCGAGCCTCGAAGTTCGGGCGCGTCTTTGCCACACCCAGAACCTCCATGTCCGACTGGAGCGCGGCAGCATCTGCTACACGTTTTCCAATCGTTCCATAGCCATTTACCACAACTTTTACAGACATAGTTATCCCTGTACAGTCGCTTTTTCATTGGTTATATCTATTTCGCTGATTCGCCCGTGCACGGTTGTCACATCGCCGAGGATGCTACGTAGTTCGATTGTATCACCGTTCACCTTGATGTACACGACATCCTCTGCAAGAACTGTTCCATCCGGTTTTATCACCTTTAGTTCACACATGGGTTTGGGTATGCCAGTTCAATAGATAAAACTTTGCGCCGACTTCGTTATACCGGCACTGCCTTGCCCGCGACCTACCGGATCCAAACAGGGAGTTTAACCATGGAGTTTAACCGCAGAGCACGCGGAGGGCACAGAGTTTTTCCTCTCCGCGCCCCTCTGCGCTCTCTGCGCTCTCTGCGGTTATTTTTATTGACAGAAAATACCGTATCGCAATCCCCGGATCGATCAACATACCTGAGTAGTTACTCTTAATAAAACAAGGTCTGAATGATAATCAAATACATAGCAGTGATCGCCAGCATGGTACTGTGCACATCGGCATCAGCACCCGGGTGCATCACTGAAGATAATGATACTGACGATACCAATGATAACGAGGCGCACAAAATGGCAGACCTGAGCAATAAAACGATACTGATGGTTATCGCGCCATCGGATTTCAGGGACGAGGAACTGTTCGTCCCGAAGGATTTTTTCGAGAAGAATGGGGCAGAGGTCGTGATAGCATCTGAGAAGAAGGGGACAGCGAAAGGGATGCTTGGCGGGACTGTGTCGGTCGATCTTTCCGTATCTGAAGTCGATATCAGCGATTACGATGCCGTCGTCTTTATCGGGGGTTCTGGCGTTGAATCGCATAAACTCTACGAGAATGGGGCGTATCTGAAACTGGCAGCGGATGCGGACAGTTCCGGAAAGGTCATCGGTGCGATCTGTCTCGGTCCGATGGTTCCTGCAAGCGCGGGCATCCTGGAAGGAAAGGACGCAACCGTCTTTGAAAGCGGCATATCACACATCACCGTGAAGGGTGCAAAGTACACAGGAGCGGAAGTGACCAGGGATGGCAGGATCATTACAGGGGAAGGTCCACATGCGGCAGAGGAGTTTGCACGGACGGTTTCCGAAGCACTTGCGCTTGGACTGGGTGATTGAGAATCCATGACACCACACCTCGATCCATGGGCATCTGCCGGCATTGACGACTACTCGAAGTTATTCGAGGAGTTCGGGATACAACCATTCGAGGAGCTCCTCCCGCATGTCCCGGATCCGTGTCCGTTCATGCGAAGGAGGATCATCTTCGGGCACAGGGGCTATGAGCCCGTACTGGACGCGATCGTCAACGGCAAGCCCTTTGCGGTGATGAGCGGTTTCATGCCGTCCGGGAGAAACCATCTCGGAAACAAGATGGTGATGGATGAGATCATCTGGCATCAGCGCATGGGCGGCGATGCATTCGTCGGGATTGCCGATATGGAGGCGCATTCGGTCCGCGGGATGTCGTGGAAGGACTGCCGGCGGATCGGGGTCGAGGATTACGTCCTCAGTCTGATCGCGCTCGGATTTGAACCTGACGGGTACATCTATTACCAGTCAGAGTGCTCTGATGTGCGCGATCTTGCATTCGAACTCGGTACGAAGACGAATGTGACCGAACTCTCCGCGATTTACGGATTCAGCGGCGAAACGAGCATCGCACACCTCCAGAGTGCGCTTGTGCAGAGCGCTGACATACTCCAGCCGCAGATCGGGAGGTACGGCGGTCCAAAGCCGGTCGTGATCCCGGTCGGCGCTGATCAGGACCCGCACATCAGGCTCGTGCGCGGGCTTGCAAGCAAGATGCGGATGTTCCGGTGCGAGATCAGGTCGGTTCAGAATACGCAGCATTATGTAAGTGTAGAGGGCGCAAACGGGATGCGGATCTCCCGACATGAGGTCTACGAGAGCACCGGGCAGTACATCAGCGTGCGCGGCAAATCCGCACCGAAGGCAGCATTATCAGCAGTGGCATCAGCCATCGATAGCATGGGTTACGATGTGAAGCAGCACGAAGAGCATCTCGATATCTTTGTAGATAGCGGCGACGACAAAGTCGTTAACGCTCTCAACATTGGAGATCTATGCGTCGACGACGAAGTCGTTACAGGCAGCGTCGATGCACGTCTCTTCGAGATGATCGAATCTGTCGTGCAGAGAACCGAGATCGCGTTTGGGGGCTACGGGTTCGTGCCGCCGGCAGCGACCTACCACAGGTTCATGAGCGGACTTCAAGGCGGAAAGATGTCAAGCAGCGTTCCGGAGAGCATAATCGCACTGACCGAGCCGCCAGAGGATGCCTTCGCGAAGGTGAAGAATGCAAAGACCGGCGGCAGAATGACGCTTGATGAGCAGAAGCGGCTCGGCGGGGAACCTGATAAATGCACGGCGTATGAACTCCTGTTATTCCACCTGATACCAGATGATAAGGAGATCGTGGAGATCTACCACGAGTGCAAGAGCGGAAAGCGGATGTGCGGACCGTGCAAGGCATACACTGCCGAACTGATGGCTGAATTCCTGCGCGGGCATCAGGAAGAACGCGAGATTGCGAGGGAGCGGCTGGGAGAGTACGGGCTTGCTTGAGGGGGTGTGTGATATTTCACCTCGTAAGGTACAACATCAGATGGCGTCACGGATCCCGGACTCCACTAACCCTCGAGTCCGAGGCATCAGGGTTGACGCTCTGGATTTTGGATATTTAACGCCTCACTTGTTTACTATTTTTTATTCAAGTAATTTTTTAGCAATTTGTAAATATCTACAACTTGCTAATGATAATGCAAACGCTAAAACAATTACAGCACAAGTCGTATTAAATACATGAACTCCACGTGTTTGTAGATTGTAAACGGCTATTAGAAAAGCAGCCGCTAAAATTGCACTTATAAATAATTTCATTAAATCAAGTTCAGCTTTTATATATTCATTTTTTGTCATTTTGATTACTTTCTTAAAGAAACTATTATAAGTCACCAAACTCCGCACTTGAGTACAGCGCCTGTACCTCGCGCTCCCGCATTCGGTTTGGCTGCGCCAGCGCTGGCTTTGCAGATCGCATGTGAGCAGTTTGCACCAAAACCGTATATCGATCATAGCGAAACCCTCCTCGTCCCGTGCACAGTAGATCAAAATTCACCCTACATAAACCCTCTCATGAGCAGGGGGGGTGGCAACACGTTGTGGCGTGACAGCCCCCGAAAGCTTGCGCTTTCGCAGAACATAGAAAATCGTATCCACCAACCCAACCCTCGCCTCGTAAAAATGCGCACCACAGCAGTTCCGCCGGATCCCCGGCATTGTGCACCGCCCCGATCTATCGTATCAGGTCGTATGGAAGTATGGTTTTGGGCTGGGAATTGTTCAGGGGTGTAGCCCTAAAAGTCGGAAAGTCAGGGTACTAACGGTTTGGAGCGGCGTCCAAAACTACCAAGCAACTACCAGCAGATCCCCTCATAAACCCCGCGATCCAGAGAGACCGCACGCCTGCCATCGATCACAACGATCTCGTTCATCGCATCAAACTCCCGGTCAAGCGATCCGAACTCATCCCACTCGGTCATGATCAGGCACCCGTCCGCACCGCCTAACGCATCTGCGGCGCTCTGGCAGTACTCGACATCAGGAAAGACCGCACGCATATTCTCTGCTGCAAGCGGATCATACGCCGCAACCGATGCGCCCATGCCGAGCAGTTTTCGTATCACAGGTATCGATCTTGCCTCGCGTATGTCATCGGTGTCGTTCTTGAATGCAAGTCCCAGAACCGCAATCCGCTTGCCACGGACGTCCCCGATCCTCTTGACAAGGAGTTCTATCATGCGCACCGGCTGCTCTTCGTTCACCCGGACAACGGCGCGGAGGATGTGGGGCTCGTATCCGAGTTCCCCTGCCCTGCCAATGAGCGCCTTGACATCCTTTGGGAAGCACGATCCGCCAAAGCCTGCGCCTGCGTTTAAGAAGTGCTCCGAGATCCGGAAATCCTTCCCGATCGCAGACATCACCTCGTAAACATCGATCCCGAGTCTCTTGCAGATATTCCCGATCTCGTTTGCGAATGAGATCTTCGTGGCAAGGAACGAGTTGTTTGCGTACTTGATCATCTCTGCGGTTCTGATATCTGTAAGCGTTGCCTTGCAGGAAATTTTTTCGTATAAACGGGCTACCACCCCTGCGGAACTGGGATCGCCACCTATCACGATCTTATCCGGGTTCATAAAATCATACACTGCTTTTCCTTCCCTCAGAAACTCAGGGTTCATCGCAATCCCGACATTCTCCCGCCCTCCCCGCGCATGGATAAGCGGAGCGACCACATCTTCCGTAGTTCCGGGAACGACCGTGCTCTTGACCACCACGACATGGTACGAGTCCGGGTCAGCCAATTTAAGCGCATCTCCGATGCTTTCCGATGCACAACGCACGATAGAGAGATCGATGCGCCCGTCTTCATCGGAGGGCGTGCCAACACAGATAAAAGTGAGATCCGAACTCGGTATCGCATCATTGTAATCCACAGTTGCCCGCAACCCCGCCCCCGCATGTTTCTTCAGAAGTTCGGCAAGCCCCGGTTCATGGATCGGCGGGATTCCCGCGTTGATCAAATCGACCTTCGATCTATCGATATCGACACAGACAACGTTATGCCCAAGCTCTGCGAAACACGCGCCTGTGACCGTTCCGACATATCCGGTTCCGATGATCGCAACATTCATGAAACTCACTTCACCTCGATTCCTACTATCTCTTTTGCCCGCCGTAAGCATCCTCTTGCCATCTGCAATGCAAATATCTTGATGGGCGTGCGCGTTCCGTAAACTCTGGTCTTTCCATCGCGGATTGCATCCAGAACCGACTGCAAATTGCGCTCTGCCGAAATCTCGGTCACTGCATACCCGATCATCGGCACGATGTGAGCATCGCTCCCTGCAACTGCTGGAATCTCCATCTCCCGCGCCATCCGCTCCGCTTTCCTGTTCGCTTCCCCCGTGATAAACCTCGAATTGAAGATCTCGACCGCGTCCACATCCAGATCCGCGAAATCCCCGATGCCATGGCTCAACCGCTTGAACGGGTGCGGCACCACAACAACGCCGCCAAGTTCCCGGATGCGCGCAATCGTCTCCGGCACCGTCTTCTTTGGCGGAATCTCCTCCCGTATCCCGAGTGCGATCAAGTGTCCCCTGATTGTCGTTATCTCAACTCCCGGGATCACGATCAGAGGCAGACCGAGTTCCTTTGCACGCTCTTCGCCAACGGTTCCGCCTTTTACAGTGTCGTGGTCACAGATCGCAATCCCATCGAGACCGATATCCACAGCATGTTTCAGTATCGAGTCGATCGGCGACCTGCAATCCCGCGAATATGCGGAATGGATGTGGAGATCGAAGTGCATGATTCCCATGGTGCGCCGGAGGTATAAGCATGTATCGATGGGATCGTATGGCGTCAGGGGGTTTGTTGGCGTGGCGGGATTGCAATTCTGGTGCTCGGGGCTGGCTTTTAGGTGGTGTCACCAAGAGCGACTCGACGCCGCGAATAAATCGGAAAAGTTATATCACATACGACTGGTAATTGTATGATAACATAGGAACGAAGGTGATTACGATCCGGCGTCAGACGATCGACCAGGACAGATGTTGCCGAGCGCATCTTATGAGGTGCACTTCTGCGATTCTTCTCCCTGCCTGTACGCTCCTGATTCTTGTACTGGCGTGTGGGCTCGCGGGGGCTGGGGACTACGGCACAATCACTGTCACTGATGCGAACTGTGTGGAATGGAGTACGAATCTGAGCAATAATAACAGTACCGTGACCGGCAACATCAAGGTGGAAAGCGGCGCGGTGCTGGACCTTATCAACGCAACGATACAGATGGGGGACGGGTGTTCCATCAATGTCGAAAGCGGCGCAACCATGAACGTGACAAGTGGTTCGAACATCACGCATGATTCCGGGAATTACTATTTCAAATACGAGATCAATAGCCGCGGCAATCTGAGCGCGAGCACAATCGAGTACAGTGGTAGATTGCAGATCGCAACCAAAAATAACATAACCGTCACGGACTGTACCATCCGCAACAATCAGAACCACGGCATCCACCTGACATCGGACTCAGGATATGTCAACATCACCAACTGCACCATCGAAAACACCGTCCTGCAGCGCGGCATATTCATAGATTCCTCGCAGAACAATATTCTGCGAAATAACAGTCTGAACAACAACAATGGGGATTACAGCCTGTACGTCACAGGAGACTATGATCAGGATATCGACACCACCAACACCGTAAACGGCGGGCTGGTATACTATAACTACAGCGACAGCGGCA
>DAOURL010000223.1 GCA_030625165.1 Methanosarcinales archaeon
CGGGCATGACCGATAGATATTTTGAACGTGTGTTCAAAGAGATTATGCTTCCCAAAAGAGTCACAACATTCACAAGCAATGGAGATCTGTGATACTCATGTCAAGAATATATGTAGCAGGTCCGTTATTTTCGGAAGCTGAAAAACAGTATAACGAGTATTTGAGTAAATGTCTCGAAGATATGGGTTTTGAGACGTTTCTACCACAGCGGGATGGTTACGAGTTATCCGAATTATTGGCAAATGGGGACTCCGAATCATTTGCTATGGGTAAAATTTTTAAGCGGGACATTAGTGAAATTCAAAAATCGGATATTGTGGTTTTTGTTATGGATGGTAGAGTTCCGGATGACGGGGCATGTGTTGAGATCGGGTACGCTTATGCTATAGGGAAAGAATGTATTGGTCTTAAAACGGATCCAAGAACACTTATGTCAGACCTAGATAACCCTATGATTTTGGGTGCTCTAAAGGATAGAATTGCAAGAAATCTCAAAGAACTAGAAGATTTTCTTATCTCACCTTAGGAGCAGCGCATAATTAAGTTGGACAAAACCAACTCCTGTGATGTATTGCTTCCTTTGGTCGCAACGTCGTATATGCTGGAAACGATAACCAAAATCCGCGCTACCCTGGGCAAATACACACTCGCCCGACCTCCAACCCGCGGATGCCTCGAACTTTCGTCCGATGTGGAGCGGTTGGGGCTTGAAGAGTCTACATGTCATCGAACATGTTCAAACAAACATCATCACAATATCTTCTCCCATTTCGCAAGATCCAGAACCTCTGAAAGCGATTTCCCGCGCTCTATCTCCGATCTTATCCGAAGTTCTGTCTTGTAAACCTCTTTTGCACGCCTTGCAATCTCATAAGCCCGCTCCTTCGGAATCACCACCACACCACTATCGTCACCAACGATATAGTCACCATCCCGCACAACCTGCCCGCCACATACAATCTCCACGCCGATCTCACCATATCCCTTCGGCTCGCCCGCATTCGGGACGATCGCACATGCAAACAAAGGGTAATCAAACTTCCTGATCTCATCCACGTCTCTCACCGCGCCATCGATCACGACGCCCGCGATCTTCCGGTTCATGCAACTGAGCGTCGCAAGCCCGCCCCATGGCGCAACATCCGCGCGTCCATTGTCGATCACGATTACATTGCCTGCGCCAGCGCGGTCGATCGCCTCGACAGGCTTTGCCCAGTCCCCTGGAAGCGTCCGGACCGTGATCGCTCTCCCAACGATCTTGTGACCGGTGCATATCGGCAGGATCCCCTTCATCGCGCCTTTGTGGTGCATCGCATCCGATATGTTCGGCGTCGATACCACTCTCAACAGTTCGATCACCGCCCCATCAGACGGCTGTTTTCTGGCAGGCTCTGCGGACCCTGCCTGCGCTGATCCATGATCAATGGCGCGGCGGATCTCCTCTGCAGAGGAAGCGACATTGCCAGAACGCGTGATCGCACCGCCGATGATGATGGTATCGGCACCGAGAGACGCGGCTTTGGCGGCATCCTCTGAATCGAGACCGCCAGCAACCGCAATCTCGACCTCAGCCCCCACCGCATCTACCACGTCTTTGAGTATTGCGAGCGCATCCATGCCCTTCATCTGCTGATCGATCCCGACATGGACGCAGATGCACTCGATCCCGAGTTCTTCGAGCTTCTTTGCGCGATTTATCGGATCATCCACAGATAAAAGGTCAGCCATCAGCGCTACGCCATACTTTCTCGCAGAACGAACCGCATCCTCGATCGTTGAGTCATCAGCCCCCCCGAGGATGGCGACGATGTCAGCGCCTGATTTTGCAGCCATCTCGACCTCTATCGCTCCTGTATCCATCGTCTTCATGTCAGCGACGATACCATGATCCGGAAACGCTTTCCTAAGCGCACGCACCGCAGCCATGCCCTCACTCTTGACAAGCGGGGTTCCTGCCTCGATTAAGTCTATGTACTCGGCGGCTTCCTCTGCAATCCGGATCGCACGGTCGATCTCCAGCAGATCGAGCGCGAGCTGGAGTTTCTTGCGTGACATAGCTTATTCTGGGGCGCGGGAGGGGATAAAGTATATCCTGCATGAAGGGCGGATTTTTGGAGAGGGGTGCCCGTGCCACCCGTATCGATTTGTGACTTCCTCCCCGCTAACG
>DAOURL010000059.1 GCA_030625165.1 Methanosarcinales archaeon
GGTTCCGCTTCATCCGAAACTGTGTATGCAGATACGCGGTCAGGGCAACCCACGGGATGAGCGAAGATGTCTCCACAGGGTCCCAGCCCCAGTACCACGCGCCCCATCCGAGAACCTCGTAAGCCCAGAACCCGCCGATGCCGATGCCGAGTGTCATGAAGAGCCACGTAACCCTGCTCCACGGCTCAGCGATCTTCAGCCACTGCCGGTCATTGGTCAAGAGGTGGCCAGCAGCAGCACCGAACGGTATCACCGCGGTAGCGTATCCGAGGAACACCACCGGCGGGTGGATTACCATCCACGGGTTGCGGAGCAGCGGGTTCATGCCCTGCGCATGGTAACTCTCGATCACCGAGTATGGGACTGCAAAGATGTCGGTATTCGTTGAAAGGAGGTTCCATGTATGGTTATCGATCCCATAAATAAGTGCAAACGGGCTTCTGATGACAAGCAGGAGAATGAAGAACGCCGCCACAAAAAGACCTGTGATCCTCACGATCTCGCTGATCCTATCATCAGCACGCATCCGCACCAGTGCCACGCACACAAGCGTAAACCACGCCCAGATAAAGAGCGAACCCTCCTGTCCAGCCCAGAATGCAGATACCTTATAGAGCAGCGGGAAAGTCTCGCAGGAAAACCGATACACGTACAGGTAGTACGCCCGGACCTCCAGCAGATAGTATATGAGCAACATAGCGGAAAGAGTGCACGTAACAAGACTTATCATCTCGAATCTCCGGGATGCAAGGCGCATATTGGGGTTCCTGCTGAAATAATACCATGTCCCATAGATTACAGCGCCGAGACAGCTTGCAAATGAGATCCAGATCAGTAGCATTCCGATGTTTAGTGGCATGGTGAATTCTTCCGATGTATGGGATGCGCGGCATGATATTTATTGTTTCGCCACCGCGGAGGCGGTCACTGTGCATGGTGCTCTATTTCTGTCCGGTCTGTTCCTGATATTCAAAGCTTGAAGTCCGAGATCAGGTGGTCCACGATATCCCTTGTGACGTCCACCCGGCACGCCTCCGGTAGCTCCATTCGTCCATGCGACCCAACCGTACCTTCGCGTCCGATGTGCCAGTCCCATGAAGTCCCGGCTGAAGTCGGTGGCGTCCGTGAGATGGAAGTCAGACGTTGCTACGAACGCGTGAGAGGGCACTCGACCACGGCAAAGAGTGTTGATAGGATCAATATCTGCCAAATAACCCCCTATCCTGAAATATCCGTCGTACATTAGTTTTCTTCGTCTTTCATGGCATATTCTATGTAGACATAGGAGGGGATGATAAATATCCAGACCAAAAAGACAATGAAGAGAACGAGATAACTAACAAAAAGAACCGCGTCTATCAGCCATACATACCCCACTGCAACGGAAAGAATTGTAAATATTACATTAAATACTATATCTGGTAGTATATATAGTAAAAACGTCTTGAATTTCTTATCTTTGGCAAAAGCCTCACTCGCGGAGAGTCCGCCTATGAGACTCCGGTTCTCTATGACGATAGCAGGAATACGATAGAAGTACCATGCCATGATTATCAATCCAGGTATTATGAAGAATATCAGACCCAGAAAAGTGAGAAGAGTTGCAACTATTCCGGCACCGATAATCGTGAAAAACTTCCCTGCCGCAGCATCAAGTGCTTTTCGAAAGTCGATCCTACCTCCTTGGATGGCATCCTTGACAATAAGCGGATATGCACCGATAACCAGAACGTAAGCGATTAAGAGAATTACTACGAAAAGAAGAAATAAAATTATTATAAACCCCTCCATCCAGCCACCAGTGGTCTCGACTTGAAGATTCAAAGATTCGGACAAACACCCCACCATCACCAAAAGCAGGATAGGTATGGAAGTGATCACAATTAGCACCACTATCGGAAGGGTGATTACCGGACGCTTCACAATCAGATTCAGGGAATCGGAGAGGACGTCCCCTACGTCGAATTTGCTGCCTGTCATTCTTCTACACCATCTTTAGGGATTGACAAATTAGGCAGTGTTGAGTGCCAGACCAAACTGCACAGTCTATTAATCCATTTTCTTCCACCCATCCTTCTGAATCGGCAGTTATGAAATCTTCAGACACATCTATAAGATCATCAAGAAAAAGATCATCTCTTACTGCTTCTTTTAACTCTTCGATTTTTTGTTTGAAACTGTCTGGCATTTTTTTAATAATCAAAATCACCTCCACTGTTTCATTTTCAGGCACATGCTATGAAATCTTTGTCCCGATCTCATGATCTTTCGGCATTCTCACGATTTGTTTGATTGCTTCCATACTCTTATTCACCCATTCACCCTTCGTTTCGCATATCAATCTATATTCAAACCGGATTCATATATGCATTCTGATCGAACTTCAATCGTCACTTACTTTTCTTACTTCGCTCTTGCAACCCCTCTAACAACACATGCTTGCGGCAGCTGACCCGAGATCGAGATCAGGTGATCCACAATATCTCTGGTGACATCCACCCGGCACGCATCGTATATCCCCTTCCCTGACGGCGTGCCATTGACCTCGAGGATCAGAAAACCGTCATCGGTTTCCGCGATGTCCACGCCTGCAAAAGCAGTGCCGATAACCTCTGACGCCAGAATAGACACCTCCTCCTGCTCCGAATTAAGCGTACACCGTTCTGGCGTTCCGCCCTGGCTCAGGTTGGTGATCCAGCCGTTTTGGGCGTACCGGTAGATCGCGCCAGCGACCCTGTCTCCGACAACGAATGCCCGTATGTCCCTCTCGATCGGTATAAACTCCTGAAGATACAGTACGCCCCTTTCAGAGAGTATCTCTTCAATTGATTCGCGATTCGAGTCATAAAGATCAGAGCCGCTTTGGAAACGTCTGATGCCGATGCCTTTGTACCCAAAGATCGGTTTTGATACTGCCTCGCCCCATCCATCGAGCGCATCCATCGCAACATCAGCATCAGAGGTAACAACCGTCTCTGGCACGGGAAGACCTGCCTTTTTCAGCAGATGGAGCGAATAGTACTTGTTTGCAGCGTTCTGGATCGATTCGGAAGTGTTTATGACCGGCACCTTCTTTTCAAGGATTCGCAGCAGGTCAAACTTGAATGAGACCTCTTCGAATGCGCCAGCACCGAGATCGCGCACGATGACGGCATCTACGTCACCTATTGTGGAAAAATCAAACGCGTATGATGCGATCTCGCTCAATCTGAATGTGATCGGCTCTGCGCCCCTCTTCCGTACAGACCTGACAAGAGCGCGGGCGGTCCAGTCGTTTTGGTCAGTGATCACGATGCCGATGTTCATGTTTCCCTCTATCTACTTGCTATCGGACACTGTCTGAAAATCAAGTGATTTATGTTGTGGTCGAATCGATCCCACACAAGCGGTAAAAGCCACCGGATTTAACCACAGAGGACACAGAGAGCACAGAGTTTTTAAATCAATCCTCTGTGTCCCTCTGTGCTCTCTGTGGTTGTATTTCCTATTGATTTTATTTATGTCAGTCGCGGTGTTGTACATCCAACTGAACATTACAAAATCAAGTGATTTATCACCGCGGAGAATGCAGAGCGAGACCGTTTTAATCCTCTGCGTAGCTCTGCGCACTCTGCGGTAGAATATAAGGGCATGACGATTCCACTTGAAAAGCGACAGTGCCCTGCTAATCGTCATCGCAGCCGGATCGGTGTTACTTCCTTGTCGATGACATAGATGCTGTCGATCAAGCGGACGATCCCGGAGCCAGAGCCCATCACGACCGACCGCAGTCTTGCACCATCGTTCTCAAAGAAATTGACGCCGTGAAAGAGATCGCTCTCTGTCACGCCTGTTGCCGAAAATATGATGTCCTTCCCGGGAGCCAAGTCTTCGGTGTAGAGAAGCTTATCGAGATCGGTGATACCCATATCAAGCAATCTCGGCACGAATTTATCATATTCCGCCTTTATCTCTTCCTCGCTCTTCCGGTTCGCCTTTGCCGGCAGGACGAATCTGCTGATGATCTTTCCGCCGGTAGTCCGGAGCGCGGCTGCGGTCAGCACGCCCTCTGGTGCTGCCCCGATACCCATGCCGACATGGACGTTGGTGCCGCGGATGCCTGCTGCTACGCCTGGCATCAGATCGCCGTCCGTGACAAGCCGGACCTTCGCGCCGATGTCGCGCAGTTCTTTTATCAGTTCCTTGTGCCTGGGTCTGTCGAGCACCACCACGATTAAATCCTCGACATTGCGGTGCAGCGCATCTGCAACGATGCCGAGGTTGTATTCAGGCGGGGCATCGATATCAAGCCATTTCCCGCTCGTCTTCTCGTACCGCACCACCTCAGGACCAACGATCAGTTTATCCAGATAGATGTCGGGCGCGTACCTGAGACCGCCTGCTTCAGACATCGCCATCACCGCGACCGCTCCGAACTGATTCTCTGCTGCAAGATTCGTGCCCTCGAGCGGATCGACCGCGATATCGACCTTGGGACCCTTCCCGGTTCCAACCTTCTCGCCGATATAGAGCATCGGCGCCTCATCCCGCTCGCCCTCGCCGATGACGATCTCACCATCAATATCGAACCGTGCCAGCACCCTGCGCATCGCCTCGACCGCGGCATCGTCCGCGGCATTTCGGTCCCCGAGACCGATCCATCGCGCGGCAGCGACCGCCCCAGCCTCAGTCACCTTCAAGATCTTCAGGAACAGATTCCTTTCGATCTCTCCCATCTGCGCGATCATCGTTTCAGGAACGCCGACGCTTCCACTCGCATCTTTGGTTGTTATTGACATGGGTGGCATTCTGTTTCTGCGGACTATAAATTTGCCGATTTTATCACGAATTTCACGAATAAACGAATGTCACGAATTTCAACAGGTTATTTTCTGGCAAACCCCAAGAATGCGCTCGGGTAACTTGTGGATAAAATCCGTGGAATCCGTGTTCATCTGTGGCTAAAATTTATATCAGCCACAGATGAACACGGATTACACAGATTGAGGGTTACCTGTTTGCCACGCGTTGCGCGGTAATTCCGGAATCCATCTCCTGCGCAACCTTTAATAATCTCCCTAACCATATTATATTTCACGATGATGCGGCGTGGTGGAGTTAGGGGTATGCAGTCGGATAACCGTGCACAGGTTAGTCTTGATTTTCTTGCCGGAATTTCTATATTTCTACTCACCCTCGCATACCTCATGGTGCAGATCCCCGCGATATTCGCGCCGTTCCAGACCCAGAGTACCGATTTCCAGCCGGTAGCGTACCGGACCGCCATGATTCTTGCAGAGGATACCGGATGGTGGGGCAATGGCACACCCGGTCAGGGCGGCATTGACTGGGAGAATACGCCGGATGATGCCCGCCGGATCGGGCTTGCAACAAACAAACGAAACCCCACCAACTTTTCAGAACTGATGAATCGCGGCAGAGCCGGCATTTTGAACGAAAATAAGATAAAGGAATTAAACTCGACGTACCACGCCAATGCAACACGGGTCAGATACCTGCTCGGGCTGGACATCATGCGAACGTACTGGTACAACATCTCGCTTCATTACCTGAACAGCACGACCGCAGATCCGAAATATATCCCGAACAACACACATCCAGCGCTCTGTATCGGAAACCGGATTCCTGAAACGGCGGAAGTTGAGAAGATGGAACGCCTGGTGACGATCGAAGGCGACTCCGAAGTCGGATATTTAAACATCGATGCCACCAACACATCAAACGTCACCCTGCGCCTTCCGAAACTGGATTCGTTCACTGTCATGCTTGAGGGCTTTGCCGAGAAAAACCGGACAGCAGATGCCCGGTTGAAGGTAAGTCTGAACAACACGAATACGAATTGTAGCTATGATCCGGTCATCAACAAATCAGGTCTCTTGATCGGTGGCTGGCATTCATTCAACAAGACCGTGATCGATGACCTCTGCGAGTCCAATGATGTCAGGATTGACGCCTCGTGGTGCAATGTATCATATATGTGGGTCAACCGGTCAGACTGGGGCGACCGCGTCGGGGATATGTCGATGCCGACTGCAAAACTGGTGGTGTGTATATGGTGATATCGGTAGCATCAGATAACCGCGCCCAGCTCCATACGCTCGAAGGGTTCGCGGCAGCCATGCTGATGGTCGGCACGGTATATCTCGTGGTCAGTGCGGTGACGCTCTCAGTGCCCCAGACCGAACTGCATGTGGATGCGCAATTAAAGGCGTACGGGCAGGACGCGCTTAATGTGCTGGACACGTCGCTCCCACCAGAGAACAACAAGAGTTGTTACAGCAGCGTGCTCAAGAACTCGGTGGTCGGCTGGATGAACGGGGTGGAGGGCGCGACGAGATTTGAGACTGATAAGTTGTGCAGAGGGGATTTTCCGGGCACATACACGCTGTATACATCATACAAATTTAATTTTAGAGAATCTTCTGGCTGCAACGACTACGACACTTTCGATGTTCTCATCCCGAGCCACACAAACATCAGCTATGCATACCTCACACTTACCGGGATGCCGAGATTGGATACCGGAAACTGCACAGACCGGAAGATCAATAAAAAACTCCCACTGGTACTCTCGAATGCATCGTTCCCTGATCATTTCGGATGCGCAATTACACACGGCGACGTGAATGATGACGGGATATCCGACATGATTGTTGGCGCATATAATTCCAGTTCCGGTGCGGTGTACGTATATTACGGTAACAACAGCAGCATCGGGACATGGGAAGATGACGGACCAAACATCACGATCGCAAATCCGGGCGCATCCTGTGACCAGTTCGGCGGGGCTGTGGCATGCGGAGATGTGAACGGCGACGGTGTGGATGACGTTATTGTCGGCGCGCCAGAGAACTATACGAGCGGCGTGGGAAAGGACACCGGGGTTGCGTACGTATATTATGGCGGTGCAACGCCTTCGAACCAACCGAACGCCACCATGTTTAACCCGATAGTTACTGGACAGCTTGGCGGACAGTTTGGACACTCACTTGCATGTGGGGATCTGAATGATGACGGTAAAACAGACCTTCTCGTAGGCACGCCGACTATGCCCAACAGTGGTGGAACTGCGTTCGTGTACTATGGCAGCATATCCGGGGTTTATTCTGGTTCCAGCTTCGATGTCAGACTGTATAACCCGCACAACAGCAGCGAATACTTCGGCATCTCTGTAGCGTGCGTCGATATCGACGGAGATGATGTATCAGACATCGTGATCGGAGCAAATGCCACCAACCGGACTTATATCAGATACGGGGGTGCATCACTCCCTCCAGTGATCAATGGCGGATATAATAACGAGATGAATCTCACGCTTTATGGAGAATCCGGTTCCGGCTTCGGCATCTCGGTTTCGCATGCCGGCGATGTGAACAAGGATGGTGTATGCGATCTCATCGTCGGCGCGTCAGCAAAGAGCAGCGCACACATATTCTACGGCGGCTCTAATCCGGACAACACGTCCGACATCAACCTGACCGGAGAATCCGATTCCGACTTCGGGATATCGGTTTCGCATGCCGGCGATGCCGATTCCGACGGATACGCAGGCGTGATCGTTGGAGCACCCAAGAGCACGCAAGCAGAGGCAGAGGTCTTCTATGATGTTGATCTCGGCGTCGATCCAATCGAGATATCAGGCGCCTTAAATTTCGGCAGCGTCGTCTCCTACATCGGTGATGTGGACGATGACGGCATCCCTGATGTCGCTGTCGGCGCGCCCGGTGCCGGGAAGGTGTACGTGTACACGCCGAAATTCCCTGAAGATCCGTGGCTTGCTGTCGGAGATGTGACCGATCCGAATAACATGACAAAGGTCTGGGAGTACACGACCGTGATAAAGACCGATGACGGCAACAGGACCGCTCGTGTACCGGTTTCTGCTGGCAACTCCACCGACAAGACTCTCCGGATCTACCGAGAGATTACGACCGACACCCTTCTTTCGATGCACGTCCACACCGCTCCAAGTAATAGCGCGGACGTCAGAATATCGGTAAACGGGGTCGAGGTCAATGCAAGCAGCCCTGCCATCGACACAAATGATACATGGATGTGGCACAACATCACGCTACCAGGGGATATTACCGAGTGGAAAATCGGAAATAACACGATCACGATCAACGTCACTCCCACGTCTGGCACGCTGAATATCGGGAGTGCCAGCGGAGTTAAAATGATCCGCGTCATCCTCCCGATCACCCAGCCGTTTAACACCACCGAAAAAACCTCCGATTTTGCTGATGCGATCAACAGATGGACTGCGAGTCATCCACTTAGTGGCGCCACCAATGTGAGCGAACACCCAGTCTATCAGTGGCTCGATCCATCAACCAATGAGACCGGATGGGCTGTACCATTCATACTCCACTCAAACTCATCCGGCGCAATCGAGATAACAAACATTCACGTCAAGGCAGCCCCGTCGCTTGACGAGTATCTCGATACGCTGCTTCCTGACTTTGTCAATTACAATGTGATCTTTGCGTTTCTGGACACGTTGCTGAAAGGGCACCTGTACACATTCTCGGATGGAAGTTACGAAAAGACCCTGAACTTTACCGGGAATGAGAACCTCACGGTTCACATCGTGCTTCCTGAAAACACGACAGCCGTGTATAAGGCGAACATGGATGTGACCGGACTTCCAAACGAGTCGATCGGCGTCGAGGAGCTGACACTGAACTTTGCACATGATGCCGATGCCGCAATCGTGGTGGACTCGGAAGGATATGTGCATATCGGCTACAGCAAAAACGGACCACAAATGTGGTATGTACATGATGACAGTGGGGCATGGGATGACGATACGATCGCGGGTGGCGGTGGAGCTAACTATGCTCTCAGTATGGCAATCGACAGCGTCGATGAACTCCATTCAGCATTCCTCAGTGGGGTTGCGAATCCCGAGGTATATTATTCAAGAACCAATGATGGCGTATGGTTGGATAAACAAGACACACAATTGGTGAACAAGAGCAGCGGAAACGACCCGTCACAGCCATGCATCGCTGTCGATACCGCAAATGTCCCGCACATCGTCTGGGTCGAGAACGCTTCTGTCTATTATTCCAATAACACCGCAGGCACATGGTCTCCTGCCGTGCAGGTGAACAACACCAACAATGCAACAAGCCCGCTTCTTAACATCGACTCTAACAATACCAAACATCTCGTCTTCCTTGAAAACCGGACTGTGTACTACATGAACACGACAAGTGGCAGCTGGAGTGTGCCCATACGTGTGGATGACAGCACCAATGTCTCACAGGTTTCCAGGTCACCCGACCGTAATGATTATTTGTATCTCGCATGGGTCGAGAACGGCACCACGCTCTACTATTCAAACAACATCGCCGGTTTCTGGAGTCATAAAGATCCGGTGTACACCGGAACGTTCGTATCGGATCCTTCAATTAGTAACGACTATTATAGCGGCATCTCGCATATCGTATGGGCTGATGCTGGCGAAATATACTACTCCCATAATGCCGGCGGATCAGGATCATGGAGTACACCGTCGCAGCTTCTTGGTAGCGGATACGAGCCATACATAGCTGTGGACGCCGATGGAAACATCCACGTTATCTGGGGCGAGGGTAATGTGCTTTACTACTACGGTTATGTTCTGAATTACCCGACCAGACCCTACATCGTCATCCATAACAGCACGGTATGGAACTACAACATAGAGGAGGTTAACCACAACGATGCAATGATCGGCAGCACCCCGCTTGGGGATAATGCCACGGACGCTATGTACAAAGAGTTTGACATAGACACGGCAGTTGAAGGAAAATCCTGCCTGCGCATCTACGCGAAAGGGAATAATGGCAGCATCAACATCTATGTCAATGACAGGTGGGTCGGATCCGCGTTCATACCATCGAATGAAAGTTTCGAGTGGTACAACGTCACCCTGCCCCCCGACGTATGGAACCGCGGCATAAACGAACTCCGCATCAACGGTTCCGACATCAACAACATATACGGGTATGCAAATAGCACCGATGGCGTGAACGACTGGTACTGCGATAATGGGGTCATTGATAGTCTCGACCATACATGGATGATCCGTCTGTATGCCACAGAGTATCGCGGCACCCAGAGGACTGCTGACTTTTCAGAGACCTTAACTTCGTACATATCCTCGCATGATCCATCAGGCGGAAACTACAATATCACGTTTATTGTGCACTCGGATACCGAGGGTAAAATCAAACTCTCGCGTCTGCGCGTATACTACTACATCCGCGGAAACGAGACGCAGGTCGTGCAGAAGCGGATCATAACAAATGGCATACCCCAGTACAATTCGGTGACGGCAACGAGACTGGTCACGATCCAGTACACCGATATTCCGGACTCGATGGAGGCACGAAATTATGCTGATACCAGGATACCAGACGCAAGTATGGCGCCAGCACCGATCATCGATCTCTGGAACATCGTCGAAGTAAGACTGGAGCTGTGGTACAAATGATGCGGAATGAGGACGGGCAGTGGATCATTCTTGCAGGATTTGCGATAAGCATATCCCTTGCAGTACTGATCGTGCTCCTGAACCTGTCCTTCATGGCAGGGCTCCAGTCATCACAGGCTGAGATCGATTTTCCGATATACGAACTCCGCGAACTCTACGATGAGACCTACAGGGAGATGAATACCGCTGCCATCCAGAAGAACGAGACCGATGTGATCAACGATACGATGGTGAACTTCGGGAGTCTCCTCGCCCAGTTGTACCGTTATCACGGGCAGCTGGTGACCGTATCCGTGAACACGACGACAAACTACTCCGAGATCGAGTACTTAAACATCACCACAGTGACGGTTGCTCTTGCGTTCGATGATGGTATCACCGATTACACAGAGCGCCTGAATAGCACATCCATGACGACATAAGAGGGATTGTATGAACACGACACGATCTGAAAATGCAATGATTCGCCACCGCAAAGGGCGCAGAGTTATAGGGCTGCGGACACCGTCTAAAAAACCAGTGGTTTCCGCCGATTTACTCGATTCGTGCCATTCGTTTATTCGTGGCATTCGTGATAAAATCAGAGCGTTTTCACTGGAGTTTTCGATTGTGCCGCTGCGTAAGTCCTCTGCGTGTTCCGCGAATCTGAAGGATTGCCGTGCAGTCTCGTACCCGCTCGAATATGTCATAATTTCAGGCATATCGATCCTCTTCTTCGCAGTCGTGATGATGACCGCGAGCACGATGCTCACTGCGGCTCCGCTCGATGTGGCTGCAACCCAGCAGTTCAACGATGTCGGAAACGACATCAGTAACAAGCTGATCATGTTCTACCTGATCGTGCCTGAGCATGGTACGATGAGCACAACGCTTGAGATGCCGCAGACCATCGGCGGACATGGATACACGGTCAGGATGTCCACCAATAACACCACCGACCAGACCGTGACCATCAATGCGGATGACTTGAACGTCAACATATCATACACCCTAAACGGCATCGGCGCATCCATACCGATCGACGGGGGGACGCACAGCGCCAGCGGAACGCACAGATTGTGGTTCATCAGTAAAGATTAAACAGGAGGCGACATGAAGAGAAATTCTTCCAGAAAAGAATCGAAGAACGTCCGGCATCTTAGACGTCTGTTTCGTTCGGCTGTGCCGGCGATTAAATCGAACAGGGCAGCCTCTGAGGTAATCGGATACGTAATCATATTCGGAATCGTTATGCTTTCGATCGGGATGATATATGCGGTCGGTTTCCCGGTACTACGGTCATCGACGGACGCGACCCAATTCCAGAGCATTGAACATGGGTTCCTGATCCTTCAGACCGACCTATTCAAAGTCGCTCTTGATCAGGCACCGGTCAGGACGACGAAACTCGGCACCGCTGAAGGCGGCTCGCTCCGGTCCGATCCTGCTGCGTGCAACCTGACAATCGAGATCACCCATAGCGGAACAGTGGTCAATCATACAATTGCGATGGGCAATATCGAATTTAACAGCAGGGTCGGTTCTGTGGCATGTGAAAACGGCGCAGTGGTCGTGAATTATCGGTCCGGCTCGATCATGCGCTCTAATCCGCGAATGTTCAATTCCACAGATCAGGGGGATGTACTGTTCTCACTGGTCAAGATCAATGACTCGTTCGCCTCTCGCGGAGGCGGGATTACGCAGGTCACGATCAGCAATCCCAGGTTTAATGAGAGCGTCTTCAATACGCCAGCGGTCTATCAGAACGGAAAACTGCGCCTCAAGTTCGAGAGTGCGTACGCTGATGCGTGGGAGCGGTTCATCATTGACGAATTCGATGCACCGTTTGATCCAACAACTGGATGGATCGGGGATATACCATTCAAAAAACTGGTGATCGTCGAGTACATCGTCAGCGTGGATGTGGGGTGATCGCTTTTCGTTAGCAACTCCTGCACCACATCTTCAGGCTCATGGTGTTCCCAACAGGTCGCGGGGGTTTTAAGAAATAACACAGTTCACATCTATATCCGAGTTGTATGATCAAGCATTTCAACGCATTAACAGTTCCTGATATCCCGCTCGTCGAGGAGGGGGATGACCTTGCAAGGATCATCTGCAAGAATGCTCGCCTCTGCGACCGCGACATCATAGTCATTGCGTCCACAGTCGTTGCAAAGGCAGAGGGCAGGGTCGCCAGACTTGCGGATATC
>DAOURL010000252.1 GCA_030625165.1 Methanosarcinales archaeon
GGTGAAGAACGGCATAAAGGCAAAGAGCAAGCGGGGCGAGATCGGAACGACGTGGTGGTCGAAACGCTGGATCGCTGTTCTCGAATCATTCAGTATGGGGACAAGACTGACCCGCGGACGCTCTTATGCGAGGAAGGGGCAGGTGATCTCGATCGATGTCCGGGAAGGGACCGTCAAATCGAAGGTTCAGGGCTCAGGATCGAAGCCATACAGCGTCACAATCAGGATGGATCCGATCTCTACTGCGGACTGGGAGAAGGTGGCAGACGCGATGGCGTCAAAAGCGATATTCGCAGCCAAACTCTTAGCGGGTGAGATGCCGGCTGATATCGAGGATGCTTTCGCAGAAGCCGGAATCTCGCTCTTTCCAGTGAAATTAAAGGATCTTGAAACCGATTGTTCGTGCCCGGACTGGGCAAACCCGTGCAAGCACATCGCAGCCGTCTATTACCTGCTGGCAGAGCGGTTCGACGAGGATCCGTTCCTCATCTTCAAGCTGAGGGGCAGAACAAAGGAGGATATCATCGATTCGCTCAGGAAGCGGCGTGTTTCTGATGCTTCTGCGGAGGAGGAAGAGGGGGAGACCGTAAAACCGCTCAATGAATGTATGGATTCATTCTGGGAGGCTGGTGATGCGCTCGATTCGTTCTCTGTGACTCCAACCCGTCCGGAGGTGGAAGCCGCGGTCATGCGGAGGCTCGGAGACGCTCCGTTTTCCATAAGCAAAGACAATATCGCAACGCTGCTCTCGAAGGCATACACAGTCGCAGGCATTGCTGCGTTGCAGAGGGCGTCTGGCGAGGCAGAAGGGGAAGAGGGGGGGTTACGATTCGAGAGCGGGGGAATAAGGGAATCCACAAAAATTAATATACCAATCATAGTTTAGTTCAGTAGATAGTATATAAAAATCTGGTCAAAATAACGAATGGCACGAATTTTATGAATCACCGCGGTACGAGCGCGTGGAAAGCGCGTATACTGAAAATTTTAGAAATACGCGGTGTGTGCCAATGAACAGGATAAATTCGTGGCATTCGTCCGATTCGGGTCATTCGTGTTAAATATCATTCACCAACACATTATATGAGCGTGGCACCTTCTGCTGGTAACTTATTTATTGCGAGCTCTAACATGGGTGGCGCATCTTTGCGATTCCGGGATGTGAACTATCCGTCCGTTGTCGTCCGAAAACTCCTGATGAACAGCATGGATGTTTTTCTGAAGAATAGTTCTTGCGAGGTGAATCCCGACTCAGCCCCGCAT
>DAOURL010000008.1 GCA_030625165.1 Methanosarcinales archaeon
TGCCGGAAGATCCCTGCTCGATCTCAAGATCAAGATCGCAGACCGAATGCTTGAGAATTGTCATTTCTGTGACCGGAGATGCGGCGCAAACCGGAAGAAAGGAGAGATAGGGTACTGCAGGATCGGTGCGGTCTCGAGATACTCGTCAGAGTTCCTGCATTACGGCGAGGAGCCGGAACTTGTGCCATCGCACACGATCTTCCTCTCGGGCTGCGTCTTCTCGTGCGTGTACTGCCAGAACTGGGAGATCTCGACCCACCCGGATCTCGGAATCCCGATTCTTCCAGAGGATGTTGCAAGGATCGCTGCAATAAGGCGTGGTCTTGGCGCAAAGAACCTGAACTTCGTGACTCCGACACCGCATCTTCACACCATACTGCGCATTCTCGCCGAAATGAGGGTGAATACCCCGATTGTGTGGAACTCGAATATGTATCACTCGGAAGAGGCTGCAAAACTCCTCTGCGGCGTTGTCGATGTCTATCTTGGAGATTTCAAGTACGGAAACGACGAATGTGCAAAGAGATACTCGAATGCCGATCATTACTGGGATACCGTCACGAGAAACTTCCTCTGCGCTTACGACGACTCAGAGATCCTGCTGCGGCAGCTTGTGCTTCCCGGACACATCGAATGTTGCACCGCTCCGATTATTGAGTGGGTGGGTGATCACATACCCGCGGTCAGGTTTAACCTGATGTTCCAGTACCGCTCCGCGTATCTGGCTTACCAGTATCCCGAGATTGCCAGATCGCTCACCGAGGGTGAGTGCGAGCAAGCGAGCCGGTTGCTTGCCGAGAGCGGGATTTGCCGGGGTTGACTGTGGTTCGTATCGCATAATTTTAAGTACTTCTGCCGCGGATTCATACCTATGAAAGAACAGACCGAAGTCAGGAATCTCAAAGAGGGCAGATATGTGATCATCGATGATGAAGTGTGCACGATCAAAGCTATCTCGAAATCAAAGCCTGGAAAACACGGATCTGCCAAAGCACGGGTCGATACCATCGGTCTTTTCGATGGACAGAAGCGGTCGATCGTGCATCCCGTAGGAACCAAGATATTCGTGCCGATCGTCGAGCGGAAGAATGCGCAGGTTCTCTCGGTCGCAGGCGATGTCGTACAGTTGATGGACATGACAGATTATACCACATTCGAACTCCCGATTCCAGCGGAGTACAAGGATCGCGTGGTAGAAGGGGGCGAGATCCAGTACATCACAGCGCTTGGCAAGATACGGCTCGATATGCGCTGATGTTCGAACGCTGCGTCTTTGCGGATGCAGTCTCTACTTATGAAGACGCTCGCTTCGTGATATTCGGCGTGCCCTTCGATGCCACCTCCTCGTTTCGACGCGGAAGTGTCGAGGCGCCCGATGCCATGAGGAAGGCGAGCTACAACTTTGAGACGTACAACGATTTTTACGGCATCGATCTTGCTGACGTTCCCACGCACGATCTCGGCAATCTCGATCTTGGTTATCTCGACCTTGACCGCTGTGTCGATGATATGCTGTGCATGACAGGGGACGTTGTCAGGAAGACTATCAAGGACTCCAAAGTTCCGATCGTGCTCGGCGGCGAGCATACTCTGACCTACGGCTGCGCAAGGGCTTTTGCAGAGCAGTATGATGATATCGGGATCATCATCCTTGATGCGCATCTCGATCTGCGTGATGAATATCTCGGGGCAAAACAGTCCCATGCCTGCGTTTCAAGAAACATCATCGACGATCTGACCGATCGGTGCGCCCTCATCGGTGTAAGAAGCGGATCGGCAGAGGAGTACCGGTATGCAGAGGAGAACGGGATTATGTGGCATTCCGCAGACGAGGTCTCTGATGCCGGCATGGAGTCTGTGATGCGGCAGGCGATCGATGCATTATCCGATAGCGGCGCCCGCAGGATATATCTCTCCATCGATGCCGACGTGATCGATCCCGGATACGCGCCCGGTGTCGGCAATCCTGAGCCGTTTGGGATCGAGCCGCGGGATCTGCGTGCTGCGATACGGATGGCTGCGCCGCATGTATGCGGATTCGACATCGTCGAGATCAGCCCGGGGTACGATCACGGAGAGAGTGCGATTCTCGGCGCACGGCTGGTGCGGGAGTTTATCGCGGCAAAGAGCGCACGGCAGGGGTAGAAGTAAAGGTAGATGTAAAAGTAGAGGTAGAAAGGGCGAGGTGGTCTCTGATTATGAAGATACACGGCTGGACCGGAAACATTGCAACGATCGATCTTGATTGCGGGACGGTCAGGCAGGAGAAACTCTCAATGGAGGTTGCAAGAGACTTTCTCGGCGGAAGAGGGCTTGGCGCATCCATCCTGTGCGAAACGATAGATCCGGACCCGAAAGCAGACGCGTTCGATGCCCCGCTCATACTCGCAGTGGGTCCGCTCACAGGCATCGCACCGATGTCCGGGCGGCATTCGTTCGTCACGAAATCGCCGCTCACCGGAACGATTGTCGATTCAAGCGGGGGCGGCTGGTTCGGAAACGAATTAAAACGCGCCGGATTTGATGCGGTGGTCATAAACGGGCAGTCAGAGACTCCGGTCCATCTCAGCATCGATGATCATAGCATAAACATCGAGGACGCATCCGATCTCTGGGGATTAAACGTACGCGAGACTACAAAGAAACTGGAAGAGCGCGGTAAAGTGGCGTGCATCGGGCGGGCAGGGGAGAAGTGCGTCCGGTTCGCAAATATCATGAACGATTACGTCCATGCATGTGGACGCGGCGGCATCGGCGCTGTGATGGGGCACAAGAGATTAAAGGCGATCGTAGTACACGGAAGCACCAAACCGGGAATTGCAGACGAAATGGGATTTGAAGAAGTGAACAAGGAGATATCACGGCTGCTTCATGCAAGCCCACCGCTAAAAAGTCTTTCAGTGTATGGGACGCCGTCGCTTGTGAGCCTGATCAATTATCTCGGATTGATGCCGACCAGGAATTTTAAAGACGTCCGGTTCGATGTTGAGTCGATATCCGGCGATTACATCGAAGAGAACTACGAACTGAAGCGACGTTCCTGCCACAAATGTTCTGTTGCATGCAAACACAGGACAAAGGAAGATATCGAGATTCCTGAGTACGAAACGATAGCTATCTTCGGTCCTGATTGTGATAACGGTGATTTTGATAAAATCATGGATGCGAACCGGGTGTGCAACGATTACGGGATGGATACGATCTCGTGCGGATCAACCATCGCCTGCCATCAGGAACTGCACGGAAAGACGCACGGATTATCAGAACTGGCGGCAATGATCGGGGAGCGGGAGGGAGTCGGAGACGAATTGAGCACGGGATCGAGAGCGTATGCGGACGCGGCGGGCGCAGGAGACGTGAGCATGCACTCAAAAGGGATGGAGATTCCGGGATACGACCCACGCGGCGCACTCGGGCAGTCGCTTGCGTATGCAACCTCACATCGCGGCGCATGTCATATGCGGGCGTACATGATTGCGCCGGAGATCATCGGCAAGCCGAAACTGATCGACCGCCACACCTTTGCAGGAAAGGCGGGGCTACTAAGCATCTTCCAGAACCTCTCGGCTGCGATGGATTCGCTTACAGTCTGCCGGTTCTCATCCTTCGCACTTTCGGCAGAAGAGTACTCAAGTATCCTGAGTGCGGTCACAGGAATCCGGTACACCTCAGAGGATCTGCTGCGGGTGGGCGAGCGGATATGGAACCTCGAGCAGATATTTAACCTGCGTGCAGGGTTCACACGTGCAGACGATACGCTTCCCAATCGCTTCTTTGGAGATGGCGGCATCGACCGCGGCGAATTCGAAGATGCGCTGGATGAGTACTACCGCTTTCGCGGATGGGGTGTGGATGGCGTGCCTGCCGGCTGGAAACTCGAGGAACTCGGGTTACAACCGGATTAGTACCTCCCAACCAATCGAAAAGCTTTTAGGGGGGACAGGTCAGTTAGAAGATATGTGGGGTGCATGGACATGGATGCGAGAAGGTATAATAGGGCGAAAGCGCGGGCGAATAAGCTAAAAGAACTCATGGGAAAAGGGACGAGAAAGTGACAAAATCAGATGACCCGGAACTCGGAATGACGACCCATCGCATCGAGAATTTAGCAGATGGCATATTCTCCATCGCAATGACGTTACTGGTACTAAACCTTGCGCTTCCGGAGGTTGAAACTGGTCTAACACTGACAACAGAGTTGCATACACTTCTGTTTGGGCAGACGCATAAATTTTTTAATTACGCACTCAGTTTTATCCTTCTGGCGATCTTCTGGATTATTCAACATCAGCAATTTCATTTCATCAAACGAACCGACCATACCCATCTCTGGATAAATATTTTCAGTCTCATGTTTGTAGCTCTGGTTCCTTTCTCTACTTCTTTAACTGGTGATTATCCTAACGAAACGGTAGCGAAACTCTTTTTTGATCTCAATTTGTTTATATTGGGAACATTAAATGTCTTGAACTGGACTTATGCCACAAAAGATTATCGGCTGGTTGACCGCGGTCTCGACCCGCGACGTATAGCAATGGGAAACCGGCGTGATGCGGTTATTCCGGCCACCATCCTTCTGGCGATGGTTCTATCTTTAATAATTCCAAAGTGGTCTTCTTGCGTGTATCTTTTGATTCCTATTATGTTAGCACATCCGTGGTTCCGGCATAAGAAAACCTGAATATGTATGGGCGCAGGTATTGCTGTAGTATACCACCCCGTAAGCGCAATCTGGAATTCTAACATTTCAGAACATCGTTTTAGATGACGTGTGTTGTTCATGCGGAATGATTTTTCAGACCCGATCATACTACCGAAAGTTACAAAAACAGATACGGTTTACTATATTCGTTGTTCTGTTCGAGATGGCTTTTGCTTGCGCGCTTATGCCGAATACGCCTGCAATGCACCCACACGACAACGTTAATATAAAGCACCCCGAACGGTATGTAGAGGATCAAGAAAATGGCACGATTTGAAGAAGCAGAAAACAAGCTGCTGCGTAAGAAGATATGTATGAAATGCAACGCACGCAATCCGATCGGGGCGACCAGATGCAGGAAATGCGGTTATAAACATCTACGCATGAAGTCGAAGGAAAGTAGAGGATGAGCACAGAGCAGTATCTCGATGATGTCATAAAACGGGATGGTGCGGCGCACCTCACCCTGATCGACCCGGACGCCGGTCCCCCTTCCGCTGCATCCGGGATCGCAGAGGCGGCAGCAAAAGCCGGCAGCAGCGCGATCATGATCGGCGGCTCGGTCGGCGCATCCGGCGACGTCCTCGATGAGACCTTGCGTGCGATCAAGGAGGTGACCGATCTCCCGACTATCCTCTTTCCAGCAAGCGCATCTGGAATCAGCAGATACGCAGACTCCATATTTTTTATGAGTCTCTTAAATTCAAGGGATGTCGGTTATCTGATCACCAACCAGATGATTGGAGCAAAAGCCGTCTTCGATTACGGCATCGAGCCGATCCCGATGGCATACATCATCGTAGAGCCAGGCGGCACAGCCGGATGGGTCGGGGATGCGAAACTGATCCCGAGAGAGAAGCCGGAACTTGCAGTGGCGTACTCGCTTGCAGGAAAGTTTCTTGGCATGAGATACACATACCTGGAGGCGGGTTCTGGCGCAGCCGACCCTGTGCCACCTGCGATGATCCGTGCTGTGAAGAGGGCGGGCTGCGAGACACTCGTGGTCGGGGGCGGGATTGGAAGCGCGCAGGCTGCAAGAGCCGCCGCGGAAGCCGGCGCTGACATCATCGTGACCGGCACCGCGGTCGAAGAGACGTCAGAGATACAGAGAACGATTACCGAATTCGTAAATGCAATAAAAAAGTGATAATATGACTACTGAGATACCACCACAGGTACAGCATCAACTTGCGCAACTTCAGCAGGTTCAGCAGCAGGCACAGGCGCTCGCATCACAGAAGGCGCAGGTGACATCAGCGCTCAACGAGACCGAGATGGCTCTCGAAGAACTTTCGAAACTCGGGGATGACGCAGTGATCTACAAGAATGTCGGGCAACTCCTGATCAAGGGCGAGCGCGATTCTGTTGCGACGGAACTTACCGAGAAGAAAGAAACGATGGAACTTCGGGCACGCACGCTCGAACGGCAGGAGGAACGCATCCAGAAACGGTTCCAGCAGTTGCAGGAGCAGTTGCGCAGTGCGATCGGCGGCGGCGCTGGCGGCGGAATGGCTTGAACCGAAAAGATTTCAGAAAGGACGATCGAAAAATAGCTTGACCCGTTAAAGCAAGAAGAAGGTGCGGAGAAGGTGGTGTCAATCTTCTCCGCGGTCTCTGCGGTGAGTACACAGTATTAGGCACTCACATAATATTGAGCGAAATCGATTATATCCCCCTATGATAAACTATCCTGTCAGTACTATATTTCCAGATAGTGCAGGTTCGGTCATATAGTGAGGACTTTCGGGGGTGCTTTGGTTTTGGTGCATGATGGATGGTGACTTGACCGAACAATCGATTTTTGAGACGTTCGTGCAACCGACATCTTTACATACACAGTGCACAAACTGTACTATAATTGGAACGTACATCCCAAAACAATGTCCATTGTGCAGGAATTCCGAATGGTGCAGTCATGTCTCAGACAACGATTGATCAATTAAACGTGCTCCTCGCGGATCTGACCGCTCGCGTCGATTGCATACGCGGGATTGTCATATCATCCGCAGACGGTCTTAAGATAGCTGATCGGTTTCGCGATCACTCTTATGACACGCCGATTGCCCATGCGATCAGCGCATCGATAGTCGGTCTGGCAAACAAATCCGTCCACAATCTCGACTTGCCCCCATCCGATCGTATCGTGATTTATACTGGTGATGGGATCGTCGCGGTCTTCAATCTAGGAAATGCTTCGCTGTTAGCGCTGCTCGACCCTGACGCCAATGTCGGGCTGGTGATGATTGAATTGCAACACGCCGCTGAAAAGGTCAAAAAGGTTATGAGGTTATAGGTGAAAACAGAAGGTATGGAACCGGATGAGGACATGAACATCCCGATATACCCGAGGGCTGGCGATCTGGTGTTGCTGATGAACTCGCTTGTCGATGTGATCGGCAGAGGGAGCGCGGGTATTTTATATAATTTCGGTAAGCAGCTCGCAGAGAGGTACTATGCGCGCATGAGTATACCAAAAGACCTTGAGCCTGATGCAATCTTTAAGAATATCTTGAGCAGCATGATGTTTTCCGACTGGTTCACAAAGATGGAGATCGACAGAAGCAATGGATTTGTTGTTACGCTGCACAATGTCTTCGAACTGGAAGCGGACGAGGAGAACTGCAATTTTATCCGCGGTTTTCTTGCCGGGCTATCATCGAGCATCTACCACGCACCGTACACCTGCAAGGAGAGCCGCAATCCTGAGAAGGTTAGTGTCTTCACGCTCACCGCACGGAGTTCTTCTATAAAATATTAATCGTTACCGCCTATGCCGGTAGCCATCATGAATGAGGGGCTTAGCTTAAATTTGCGTAACTCAACCGGAAGCACAGCGGCAGAGACCTGCAATCTTTCAGAAACCGGATCGAGAGACTTTTTGTTATATTCTGGAATCAGGTTTTGGAAAAACCACATAGAAAACAACAACTCTCCGCGCCCTCTGCGGTTAATCTTCTTTGCCATACTCATATCCACCAGAAGAAATTAAAAAGCCACCGGACCGAAACCACAACATATTTTTACCGCCCTGCCAAACAACCATCATGGAAAAACAGGTCATCGCAATCATGCGCCCTGACATGCATCTCGATTCCTCGGTCGCGCTTCTGCGTTCTCATGGCTTTGACGTGATCGCGGCACCGATGATCGAACTTAGGGATAATCGTGACAGCCATTTCGACGGGTTTGTAGAGCGCGTGCTCGCCTGCGAATCGGATATCGTGATATTCACCAGCGCAAACGGAATCGCATTCACGCTTGCGAAGATCGATGACCCTGAGCGTTTCGTTCATGCGCTTAACCGGACATCTGTTGTTGCCATCGGATCAAAGACGAAGAGAGCACTTGAGACGCGAGGCATAAACGTCTCCCTGATGCCGGATTCATACAGTTCGAAGGGGATCGCTGAGCTGTTGCGCGGCACTGACAACAAGACTGTGGAAGTGGTGCGGAGTACGCATGGGGATCCCGCGCTGATCACAGAACTGGGGCGTTCCGGAGATGAGGTTGAGGTGCACGAGACCGCGGTGTATAAACTGGTGCTTCCGGATGACGGCAGGCAGCAGCAGATGATTAAGGACGCGCTTGCCGGGAAGATCGATGTATTCGCATTCACCAGTGCGATGACTGCCCACAACTTCATGACGGTCGCACGGTCGATCGGTGCCGAGGCAGGGATCGTGGACGTGCTATGCGAGAGAGTCGTTGCAGCGATCGGAGATCCCACTGCAGATGTCCTTTCCGGCTATGGCGTCAGCGTGGACATAATGCCAGAGAAGTTCACGTTTAAGGATATGGTCGATGCATTGCAGGTGCATGTAGGGTGAGGGATTTTAAGTCAATAGTGATTTCAAAAATTGGGGGTTGTAAAGTTACTCTGGTGCTGGCGTTGTTTTGAGATTGTTATTGATTCAAGTCCCGTATCTGCCGCGTCAGGTTTGAATTTCCAGAACAATCAGAGTCGTAACCTGACGCCCGGGTAAGTTGGCAGTCCAGTTCGAAATGGTCCGACCTTTGATTAGTTTTTAGCAGAATCGCTAAAATACGATTAGGGGGGGATGACACCAGCGTGATCGAAATTTGTTTAACAGGGTGAGTGGGTTCTCCATATATTTTCAAAGTTATTCCTTAACAAAGCGATGGAATCCTTTTCCCTTATATATATTGTGCCGATACATGATGGACCTAATCTGTCTGAAAGCAGAATTTCCATTCCATCCAGCGCCCAATCATGATCAAAAAAAATCTGTCTGCATGTCCCATAGTCTTCGCGGGGTATATATTTTACCTCGATTTTATCCCCATATTCCATCTTTAATCTTTTTACATCTTTTGCCTCATCATTTCTATCGATGATCGCCCTGATCTTCGATCCTTGTTGAATGATATGGCTATAATATGCTGTATATACCTCTTTAAAAACGTCGGTTTCGCCCAACATCATCGAGATGGTGGCATTCTCAGATCTATCCATGATCCCCAGAAGATTATACATGACCCATGTATCAGCATAATGAAGTGTGACACTCCCCTTTTCTATCCCAATCCCATATCTGCCGAAGTTTTCCATCCAAATCCCATGCAGCTCCTCGACATCCCGGTTCCTGATGGAAAAATCTTCATCGGAATAGATATCCTTCAGATATTCGTTATATACCTCAGCAACGATCCCCGGGTTCACAGGTATGTATGGCTCTGTCCCGAATCTCGTATCCGACCCATGCACGAACAACACCTGTGCAATCAAACCATTGTCTATAAGTGCGTTCCTGCCATTCTTAAGCGCCCTTTCGGATATGGTTTTGCGTATTCTTCTGGCTTCCCTGTACATTTCAGTAAAGCTCACCGGAGTGTGGTAAATCGAAGCAACATAATACAAAGAAGCTTCATGCGATACATCGATCCCAATCTCATCAAATATCGATTCAAAGGTCTGGACAACACTTGTAAGTTTCATCTCTTCTATATTTATTCCCACGTTTAACCACCATGCAGTAATCTTATCAAATTATAGTAGATATACCCTTTTCAGAAATATCACAAACTTCTCATTGCGTTATATTTGCAGAATGAAAAATTTACGTATCTGAAAATTGTCAAATCAAAGAAAGTACAATCTTTGCCCATCTGTTTTATATGCTTTCAAAATATACATAGATACATTACCTCATTATCACTATTACAATAATGGATTGATGAGGTAGTTAAACACGGAGGAGGTATGAAGAAATGGCAAATTCAAAGACCGGGGGATTTAAGGAATTCGTGGCGGCTGTTAGCTGCGCACTACTCGCAACGATACTGGCGTTTTCGATGTGCTCTGTTGCTGTTGCATATACGAGTGATGGTGAGACTGGCGCTGGTGGAACAGAGGGTATTTATGTAGTTGGTTTTACTATAGACCCGACAAATGCAACGGTTTATTCCGGAAATAGCCAACAATTCATCGCAACCGCAACGGTTTTGGATACAACGACAGGAGAAACGACAGATGAAGTTGTATCTTCTGATGTTAGCTGGCAGAGCACAATCGGGAGTATTGATACTAATGGGCATTTTTCCGCGAAGGAAGTCGGTACGGGCATAATAAAAGTGATATATGGGACGGTATCCGCAGAGGCGATAGTAACCGTCAATCATGGACCTGTAGACCGCATCTACATCACAGCAAATGATACCGAACTCGTCAGTTTCTCAGAGTTGACGCCATCTGTTTCGATACCACTCGGACTTAAAGGTGTGGATAGCTGTGACAACGAGTTCCAGATACCTGATGCACACTGGACATGCGATGACAGCATCGGCAGTATCACGCAAACCGGCGTATTCATGTTCGCAGATGGCATCGTTAATGAGACTGGTGGATTCAACCGAAGTCTTCTGGCTGATAACGAAAGCACGATGACGATAATAACCGCATCGGTCAGTGCCAGCACTTCCTACACAGTGAATCTCACACTATATGCAAACAATCAATCAGGAATAAGGAACGATAATGTAACAGGTGTTAATGTTCGTGAGGATCCCCTAGAAACACCAGATGCAAGATTTTCACCTAAATTGATGGCAGTTCAGGTGATGGCAGCCAATGGTTGGGACTTTAGAACGGTATACCCGGGTACACCTACTGGTTGGTCAAAGGTGACATTCAAGAACATCGGTACATGCGACATCAGGATTACGCCGCAGCCACCCATGAGTGCCCCTGATACCAACATTTATAAGTATGCATACTTAAGAGATGGATCAGAAGGAGATGGTATGAAGATGGGCAGTTATTCAGTTGACGTTCCGATAACTCCAATATACGACAACTTCGGACGTATCGTCAGTTTCTCGTCAGAGACACAGACTGTGGAAGTTCGATTAATTCTCCCACCCGATCTGACAAGCGTTACTGCAGGCGAAGACGGACCAATCAGGTACCTGCTTACGTCAATATGAAAAAAATTCTACTCCCTCTTTTTTTATTTTCTTTGATAGGAATTTCATCAGCAGCAGATATCATCGTCCCGAGTGAAGAATCGTATCATGTCCCCTACACGGACGAATTTACATTTACTCTGGTAGTTTCGAGTGAAGACTACAATGGACGGATAATAGTGGAGGACCGGTGGGCAGAACCATGTGGTGTATGTGCAAAAGAGCCTGCCCTATACAACAAAACAGCATCCGATCTCGGCATTGAAATAAGTTATGAAAACGAATTTTATATCTCTGAAAGAACTGCCCATGGTCTGAAAGTAGCGGTAAAAGTAGATACTGCAAATGTGTACTGTGGTTTGATTATTTTTACACCGATTGACGTTGGTGGAAGCGGTATATTATCGCGCGGCACATGGATAACGATAGATATGAGAGGAATTTCATTATCGCCAGCAACCTCGCCTACAAACAAAACGGCGCTGAATATAACAGGCTTTAGCTCTGAGAAGAACCTTGAAATTTACTTAAACCAAAATCCTGTGGGGACTGTAGAGATAACCAGGGGCAACAACTTCACTGCGACAATCACGTTATCAGAAGGGGATAATAAAATCTTCATGAAGGCGGCTGGGTCAGAACTACAGTCAAATCCGATCCGTATCACGCTCGATACAATTCCGCCGGATGCACCAATCATTTTCCCCCTTCCCCTTCCAGCCGTAAACAAAAGCACGATTACAATAGCAGGAACTGCCGAGGCAGAGTCGATTGTTCACATATTCGTAAATGAAATCGAAAAAAATAATAGATCTGCGTCCGACTCCGGTGACTTTACGCTATCAAACATCGACCTGGATGTGGGCAACAACACGATAACCGCGATTGCAGTGGACAGAGCAGGAAACCCGAGCAACGAATCTGCGCCTGTTTATGTGATCTACAGTGAAAATAAGAAGAGAATTCAATTGAGCGCAGATAAAACCACCACAATATTACATGATGGGGAATCTGCAACCTGCAACATAACCGCATTGGTTGTTGATGAGACTGGAACGCCGATGGAAAACACCACAGTAACAATAAATTTCTCAATCGTTTCAGGAAATGCCGTTCTTTTAACAAGAGAAGTGGAGACGTATAGAGGTGGGGCAGCGACCATGATAGAAGGTGATGATGCGGGTGACGTAACGATAAAAGCAGAAACATCTTCTCCGGATATAGGGGGTGATTCGCTCACCATCACCTTCAGAAGTCCGGAGTCCACACCTTCACCCGGAAACGAGACAAACGAAACGATACATGTTTCCGATTCTGATGACAGATCCAGGGGCAGGAACATACCGAGTCTACTGATTTACATACTGGTTGCGATCGCAATCGTTGTTGTGGGGTTCCTTCTATATAGTAAGATCACAAAAAAACGGAAAGGGCAGGCGGAAGAGATGGGTGATGGGTTATCATGGGTAGTATCATCCATGAAGAAGAAAGGTGAGGACTATATGATAACAATCGATAAGGACGGTAAAAAGAAAACGATAAAACTGAATGAGAAGTTATATAAGAAATTAATAAAGAAGAGAAAGATGACGTTTGGCAAGCATACGATTGTGTTCAAGCCGAAAAAGTAATACCTATCAGGGAGTGGTGAATATCAAGTTTCATAACATTGGTCGGAAAGTAATTTTCGCAATCCTACTTTCAATGCTGCTGCAACCAGCAATCGCTGCCACGAGCGAATGTCCTGATGATGATCCGAACACCGATGTTGTGTGGGTGAGCAGCGGTAGCACAATCCTCGCATGGAGCATGACGTACGGATTCGAAGCGGATGATGCGGTGTATATCATACGGGCTTGCGATTTTGATCAGGGTCTGGGCGCATCGCTCATATCGATTGAGAAGGAGGGGGTTGTGAGGAGAAAGGTTCTGTATCTTGATACGCGGCCAGGGGATGATTGGTTCAACTGGGACGCTGAGATAAGGGTGAAATTAACTGATATAACTACAGATGCACACGAAACTCCGTCAGCACACCTGGATATGTATCGCGGAGAGAAACCCCGGCTTGATATCGAGATCGGTGCGACATCCGAGACCTTCTATGGGATCAACGTGTCCTCTGATCAGTACGCTCCGGGAAAGGAGAAGACTGTCACGGTATCTGTTAAGAATACAGGAGGGGCATGGATCGAGGATGTTGTAGTATGGGTTGATATCGGAGAACTAAAACTTTCAGATGGGGTTTTTGAGTTCCGTGATCAGATAATATATGAAAGTCTCGGGTGTATGGAGAATGGTGATACCAGATCGATCAATTTCACTGTTGCTGCACCAGCATGGAATGGGGTAACCTCGCCGTATCAGATCAATTACACCATATCAGCATCTGCTGAAGGAATTGACATCCAGGAGAGGCGATACTGCACAAACGAATCCGTAAACCTATCCTGCACCGACCCTCAGTTACAGGTTATACAATCGGTCTGCTATGATGAGATCAGTATGAGTCGGTGCAATCTCATAAGCTCGAATATGAGTCTGAAGAAGATCGCTACATCCATGCCAGAAGCCTTGATATATAACGTTAGTGAGTGGAGCGTCGTGGAAGTCAGCATCTGTAATATCGGCTTCTACCCTCTTTACAATCTCAATATCACGGACTCTCCGATACCTGACGGCTTCGGGGTTGCAGAGGTTCATGAGGAAGGATCGTTGGAGTACGTATCTAAGGATCATTCCTATCGCATCCGGTATAAGATTGTGCCGACAAAGCCTGGCAAGCATGTAGTCAATGCAACGGTTGTCAGAGCGGATTTCTACGGGACGAAACGTTCATGGAGTTCGGATGGTGCCACCATCACAGTTCACGGACCCCATATCAATCTTGCAAAGACGATTACGGAATCGGGTAACGGGACGTACAGGGTGGCATTGAACATGCGAAACGATGGGGATCGTGCTGCGCTCATAGATCTCATAGACACCATACCCTTATACGCGCGCTACACCGAGGGTGGTATGGATGAAGGTATCGACACCCCCACCAGATGGGATTTCGATCTCCGCAGGATCAATGATTCGTATCTCTTGGTAGTAAATGACGTTCTTCTGGAGCCGGAACAGTCCATCGGGTTTTCATATCACGTACAGTCTGATCGTGAACTGAATCTTTCGCGCGCAGAGGCATGGTTCATAGCTCGAAATGGCTACGGTGGTGTGGTCTTCTCCTCGATCTCGGGTCTTCCTGTGGCAGTGCCGGACGACAATGTGACCTCTGAGAATCTGACCTCTGAGAATGTAACATCTGGTACCCGGTCAAATCAGTCAGAGTCTCTGCCTGTAAAAGTACCCGCGCCCGCTTTTAAGAATGAGACCAGTGTCCTGCCCACTAATGCTTCTGGTCCGAAGGATGAACCAAAGGGCAGGAACCTGTTTGATCTACTGATATATACGGTGATTGGAATCGCGATCCTTGCTGCAGCGTTCCTACTGCATGGCAGGATTGCAAGAAAACAGAAAGGGCAGGTGGAAGAGGTGGAAGAGGTGGACGTGGGGTCATCATGGGCTGTATCGAGCATACGGAAGGCAGGCAGTGAATATGAGATAACAGTGAATAAAGATAGTAAAAAGAGAACGATAAAACTGAATGGGAAGTTCTATAAGAAGTTAATAAAGGATAAAAAGTTGACGTTTGGCGAGCAAACGATCTTGATCCTGTCTAAAAAAAGATGATTATACACCAGGCAGGCAATATGTAAACTTTTCGTTTCGCGATCTTTGCAAAAGGAGAATAAGTGAATTTTCCACAATTTTCTTAATATACCTCCAAAACATATTTTACATTGTACCTCATTATCATCATGAGGTTGGTGATCGTGTGGGGTAAACAACAATACAGGAGGAAACAAATAATGAGTAAATGGAAATTCCTTGAGAAATTCAAGGACTTTGGGAAGGACGAAAAGGCATTCACAGGTCTGGAAGCAGCAATCGTGCTGACCGCATTCGTCGTGGTTGCAGCGGTATTCAGCTATGTGGTGCTTGGAGCGGGATTCTTCACATCGGAGAAGAGCAAGGAGGTCATCCACACAGGTATGGACCAGGCAACTTCTTCGGTCGAACTCGCGGGAGATGTGATAGGTCACAGTACTGATAATACGCTGTTAACGAATGTAACAGTGTACCTGCAGCTGACAGCAGGCAACAATCCTATTGACCTATCTAAGTTGACGGTCGCGTATGCCGACAAATACGTGTACATCGGAAGTCTTACGCATAGCGACAATACGACATACGATAGCACCTACCGGAACACAGATAACGTAACTTCTGCTGGACAATGGGATTTTGCCTTTGTCGCAGATAAAACCAATAGTTACGGGAATGACGATGTCATGCTCGATTCAGGCGAGACGGCAAGGGTGCATATCTCACTGCCTGCTGAAGCAGGAAATGCTAACGGCGGGGTTGCGGTCAATAACTGGTTCCAGATCGAGATGAAACCAGCAAGTGGAGCAGCGCTCTCAATGGAGAAGACGATTCCGGGAGCTGTAGATGCCATAATGGTGTTGTACTAAGAGGTGATGAAGATGAGACTATTTAATAAACTGTTGAAGGATGAGAGAGCTTTCACTGGTCTGGAAGCAGCGATCGTGCTGACCGCGTTCGTCGTGGTTGCAGCGGTATTCAGTTATGTGGTACTGGGTGCTGGCTTCTTCACATCTGAGAAGAGTAAAGAGGTCATCCACACAGGCGTTGAGCAGGCAACATCATCGGCAGAGGTGGTTGGTGATATCATCGGCAGAGAGACAACTGATGACAGTTATATAGACTATATCAACTTCACCATTGAGTTGACAGCAGGCAACAACCCGCTCGATCTTGATCAGGCGACGATATCATATACATCAGCGACCAGACACGAACCATCGGTGACCTGGGCGTACACGGTTTTTGAAGGCGACACCGATAACATGCTTGAATCGCACGAAAAAGCTGAGATCCAGGTAACGGTTCCGGGAAATCTTGGAACATATACAGAGTTCCAGCTTGAGTTCAAGCCAAACGTGGGTGGCACACTGCCGATATCGAGGACAACGCCGGGCACGATAGACAAGATAATGAGGTTGTACTAAGGGGTGATGAAGATGAGACTATTTAATAAACTGTTGAAGGATGAGAGAGCTTTCACTGGTCTGGAAGCGGCGATCGTGCTGACCGCGTTCGTCGTGGTTGCAGCGGTATTCAGTTATGTGGTACTGGGTGCTGGCTTCTTCACATCTGAGAAGAGTAAAGAGGTCATCCACACAGGCGTTGAGCAGGCGACATCCTCTATGGAGCTCGGCGGCTATGTGGTCGGACACGGGTGGACGTATGGCTACGTGAACGCGTCCGCGGGGACCTGGAACGCTTCGGGTGGTGGTACTGACTATCTGTCATACTACGCATGGGGCAATGATACAGAGGATCGGAACAGAGTGAACGCGACCGGGCTCACCGTTATGGAGTTCCAGGTGGAGCTTGCTGCAGGACAGAATCCGATTGACATGGATAAGATTGTGATCTCATACAGCGATGATGACACGTATGTAGCCCAGGTGGACGCTGTAACAACTACCAATGCAAGTAGCGGCAACTTTACCGTGACTGCAACATCCGGACAGTGGGCCTACAGCCTGCTGACAGGTGAGATGGGCGGTTCCAACATGCTCGATCCGACAGAGAAGATGCTGATAGTGGTGGCATTGCCAGACTGGGGCGCAACCATTTATGAAGAGTTCGTGATCGATATAAAGCCTGCACAGGGAGCGACTCTGACGATGACGAAGACCGCACCGGGCGCGATACAGAAGACGATGGTACTCCATTAGAGTACCTCTTCTTTATTTTTTGGGAGGTGGGAATCATGGAATCAGATAAAAGACTAACATCACTTGATAACGAGTTCAAGATCGTGAAAGGGGAGATAAAAGCGTTACTGATAGATATCCGTGAGATCATGAATAACATGGAGAATCCATTCTACAATACTCAAGGTATAACTGGTGGTCCGGATACATCAGTAGAGGTAAAGGCGGAACTGAAGGGAGACGCTCCGGGGGGGAGCATCCAGCCTGAAGATGTGTTAGAACAGGAGCCCGAACGGGAGCACCATCCGGACTTTACAGAGATGCCGGTGCAGCATGATGGGATGCAGCCGATGGGAGCAAGACATGCACATAACGTTGCAGAGACGCCAGTGCAGCAGGATGGACTGCAGCCGATGGGGGGAACACCGGAACCGTATCATCCGGGTTTTGCAGAGACGCCGATGCAACAGGGGATGCCTATGCGGCAGATGGGGGGAACACCGGAACCGTATCATCCGTATCATCCGGACTTTGCAGAGATACCGGTGCAGCATGATGGGACGACGCAGGAGGCGACGCCAGAACACATTCCTGACTTTGCAGAGATGTTTAAGCAGTACGAGGAAGCGAAGCAGAGCGAAGGGATGCCGGAAGAAACCCTGGAAATCCAACCTGATAACGGATTCGATATCTACACCCTCGCCGAACTGATGAGATGGACGGATTACACACTTAAAACGATCGAACGGAGTAGATTGGATGAGCTGCTGGATCTGTGTGTGTTTACTGGACATATCTCAGAGACGCTAAAAGACACGGTCTCGAAGATCGCAGACATGTCCGCTCAGGAGGTTGCTGAAGGGAGTACGTCAACGATGAAAGATCACATAGCCGCGATGTTCCAGTTGAATGCGGTATTGAATCCAAGCGAGTCTGATCAGAAGGCGATCTATTCAATATATGGAGAATTGCCATGGAGGACGGTGGGGTAAATGGGCGGAGAAACGATCAGTATTGCTATGATCACGATAGCGTCCGTGATATGTGCTGCAACATTCGTCACTTCAGCATTTCCGGCGATTGCAAGGGCGCAGGATCCGCTCATAGCTTCAGCAGACGCGATCAATGATAGGATGAAGACCGATATAACGATTATACACGAGACAGACTCTTTATCAGGAAGCATCGTATACATCTGGGTCAAGAACGTGGGAAACAATCGCATCCATCCGAATCTGATCGCTAACTCAGACCTCTTCTTCGGACCCGAAGGAGATTTCATGAGGGTTGTATATAATGAGACCGGATCGATCTCACCAGGCTGGAACTACACAATCGAAAACGGTGGTGCTAAATGGGGGCAGGGAGAGACGATCAAGGTCACGATGAATATGCCTGGTAATCCGGTTATACCAGGGACGGAGTATTTCGTCAAGTTCATAATGTATAATGGTATCTCGGATGAGGATTATTTCACGGTGTGAGGGAAATGGGGGCTGGATCAATCATTGCGGCGATAGTAGCGGTTGCGGCAATCCTGATAGCAGCCAATGTCGCCATAACAGGGGGGTTATACATGACCAATACACTAACAAGCTCGATGAAGGAAGTGCAGGATGCAAAGAATGAGCAGTTGAAGACTGAGATAGAGATCAGTAACATCACTGCGAATAAAACCCGTATCGACGTAACGCTTCGTAACACGGGTCATGAACGGATCAGGGAATATTCGCAGATGGACCTGATCGTGCATTACTATTCGGTCAATGGTGGGTATGTGAGGATCGTCTGGCTATCATACACGAATGGGACGCCGGACGGTGATGAATGGACCGTAACCGGGATATCACCGGATCGGATCAATCCGGATATATTCGATCCTGATGAGGAGATGACGATCCGGATCGAGGTGGATGATAGCGATCCGATGAAATATGAATACATAAACTGGCTCCAGATAACGACTCCAACCGGAGTGAGTACATCAAAGTATTTTAGTGGGTGATCAATATGGCTGAAGAAGAATTCGACGATAAAGAAGAAGACTTTCTTGCGGATGTCTTATCCTCAGGAAATTATGAGATCGATCAGAAGATGGGTGGCGGAATCCCAATGAATTCGCTATCCCTCTTCGAAGGGGAAAATGACAGTGGCAAGTCGGTCCTTGTACAGCAGATTATGTGGGGGGGCTTGAATCAGGGACGGCGTATCGCCATATTCACGACTGAAAATACTGTCAAGAGCTTGCTTAAGCAGATGACAAGTCTGTCACTCGATGTAGATGATTATTTCATCATAGGACGTTTGAATATATTTCCGATCCATGTGCAGGGCGTTGACTGGGCTGAAGATGTGGGTGGCAACCTACTCGAGTTCATGCTGAAATCCATGGCGCAGTGTAAGAATGATGTCATCATCATCGATTCGCTCACGGTCTTTGTCTTTCATTCGAATGATAACGACATCTTAAACTTCTTCACAGGATGTAAAAAGCTGTGCGATCTTGGAAAGACAATTCTACTGACGGCACATGGGTACGCCTTCCCTGAGAATCTTCTGATCAGGATCAGATCGATCTGTGACGCACACCTGCACCTGAAGATGGAAGAAGCTGGCGATCAGATGATAAAGTCGCTGGTGGTTGCAAAGATACGTGGTGCACAGAAGAGCACGGGAAACATCGTCAGCTTCGACGTTGATCCTGGCTTTGGTATGAGGATCATCCCGATCTCGAAGGCAAAGGCGTAAGTAAGGTGATTAAGATGGAGTCTCTACCCTTTGAACCGAACGTTCATGAGGCGCATGGAGCCGATCTGATGCAGTGTGGACTCTATCGCATGTTACCTCCGGATGCAAAGAAGTTTATCAGTGTAGAGGAGAACCGTCATGTACTTGATTACATCCACATGCTTCCACTCGATGATATAGGGGTACCAAAGTTCTACCCCAAGCTTTCAAGAGATCTGAAGAAGATAACGAAGCCGAATATCATATATCCTGCCGGAGATGGGATATCCATCCATATTTATCCGGATAAAGATGATGTGAGGAACTACTACATCCCTATCGAACCAACCCTGTTCGTGAATGTCGATGAACTGCTCATAGAGGTGGAAGAAGCACTTGTCGATATCGTAGACGTTCTGGAGGTTACAACAGATGATATATATGCTAAGAAAGCCTTACTGGAAGAGGGTCTCGATGATGTATGCATCATAGAAGACGATGGAGATGTAGGGGCAGAAGGGGGGATCAGGAAGAGGATATTTGATCGCATCCGCGGATTTGCCAGGACCACCAAAAATAAGAAGGTGCATGTAACCCCTGACGAATTTCAGAAGATCAAATACTACATATTCAAGGATAAGATCGGGATGGGACCCCTCCAGCCACTTCTGATGGATCCGTATATCGAGGATATCAGTTGCAGTGGTGTGGGGCAGATATTTGTGGAGCACAAGATCTTTTCCGGATTAAAGACGACGATAACGTTTAATGATATAGCGGAACTCGATTCTTATGTGGTACGGATGTCAGAGAAGATAGGAAAGCCGATAACATACCGGGATCCGATCGTTGATGCTGCGCTTCCTGACGGATCAAGGATAAACATCGTGTTCGGAGAGGATGTATCGAAACGGGGCAGCAATTTCACGATAAGGAAGTTTTCAGAGACGCCGCTCAGCATCTTAAACCTCATCGACTTCCATACGCTCGACTATAAGATGGCTGCGTATCTCTGGATGTTGTTGGGTGCGGGGATGAACTGTTTCGTTGTTGGTGAGACCGCATCAGGAAAGACGACGACGCTTAATGCAATGACAACGTGTATGCGGGCAGACTCAAAAATTATATCGATAGAAGATACGCCTGAATTACAGGTACCTCATAAGAACTGGTTAAGAGAAGTCACAAGAGGATCCGGAGACGGGGGAAGCTCGGACGTGACAATGTTTGATCTGCTGAAGGCTGCCTTGAGGCAGCGTCCGGATGAGATAATAATCGGCGAGATCAGGGGCGCTGAGGGTAACATCGCTTTTCAGGCGATGCAGACCGGACATCCTGCGATGGCTACGTTTCACGCAGCATCCGTTGAGAAACTGATCCAGCGGCTGACCGGAGACCCTATAAATGTTCCGAAGACCTACATAGACAACTTAAACCTTGTTGTCATCCAGAATTCTGTGAATGTCCCGGGTAAAGGGATGGCGAGGCGCATCACAAGCATCAACGAGATTATAGGATATGATCCATCCTCCCAGGCATTCTCCTTCATCGAGACGTTTCAGTGGGATGCCTCAAAAGATGCATTCAAATTTACAGGAAATAACAACTCGTACCTGCTTGAGAACCATATCGCTACAAAGCGCGGCTTACCGAAGAATAAACGAAGAAGGATATATAAAGAGCTTGATCGAAGAGAGAAGGTCTTAAAGAAGATGCATGATGCAGGGGTACTCGGATTCTATGAGTTATTCAAGATGATGGGGCGTGTGGAAGAGGGGGGGATCGTGTGAGCGAGGAGAAGAGGGTTGCGGATGATCTACTCTTCCTGCTCACGTATATGGCATCGATTGCCACAGCAGATATCGATAGGAATGAGCTGTTCAAACATACATCTGAGCAGAACTATCCGCTGTCGATATATTTCAAGCGGGTATACACGCTTGCTGCAAAGTGGAGCTATGCATATTCAAAGGCGTGCAAATTCATCTCAAAAAAGGCAAAATTTGCGGTTTTAAAGGAATTTTTCGGGAGAATGGCAAGTGCCATGTCATCAGGAGAGCCTGAAAAGGAGTTTCTGAAGAATGAGCTGAGCACGATGGAAAGTATATACTCCAATAATTATGAAAGAAGCATCGAGGCACTTAAGAAATGGACCGATGGATATACCGCGCTCCTCATCTCAACAACGCTCATTGTGATGGTTATACTACTATCAACAATGCTATATCCAATCGGAGATATACATCAAACTGCGTTTGTGATCTCTTTGGTGATGGTAGTCATCTGTGGGATAGGGGTATTTACCATACGCGATGCGGCTCCATACGAGTTGAGAACACATTCGCTTGAGACCGGATCGAAAGAACAGGAGATCATAAAACTGCTCTGCAGGGCATTACTTCCAGCCGGATTCATAGTGACACTTGGTTTGATTCTGTTACAGATACATCTCGGGTATATCATGATCACTGCAGCAGCATTCGTAGCTCCGATTGGGGTTATGGCGGTGATTGATGATGGCAAGGTAACCGGCAGGGATTATGATTTCCCTTCGTTTGCAAAGACACTTGGTTCACTTGCAGGAACGATGGGTATCAACCCGAATATTGCGATGAATTACTTAGACCGCGAAACAGTCGGATCCCTTGAACCGCTGGTCAATACGTTACATAAAAGTCTATCGATCGAACTCAGCCCGGGTCTCAGCTGGGAGAGGTTCATCAGGGACAGCGGGTCTGAGCTGATAAACCGATGCACAAGGATATTTAACGATGCTATAAATCTTGGCGGAGATCCTGCAGAGATCGGGAAGATCGTCTCTTCGTCAAGCCTTGCAATCGTTCTCTTAAGGATGAAGCGAAAACCTGTCAGTGCCAACTTTGCAGGGTTGGTTATACTGCTCCACACCTCAATGTCAGCCCTTCTCATATTCATCATCGAGATCATAGTCGCATTTAATGTTGCGCTTGCAACGATGTTTGAATCATCGGGCTTAGCGGAGGGTGCGGAGGGTGCTATGTCGGGTATGTCCGGGCTTGCTGGCAGTTTTGGAGGTACTGGTTCTGCCGAGCTTACCTTCCTGTACCAGTTTACGATAGCAGCCGTCTTGATACTGACGATTTCAAACACCATTGCAATGATGGTGGCAGATGGCGGTGCAAAGTGTAAGATATTCTTCTATGGGGCGATAGTAACTGCTGCATCGGGTCTGGTTATGCTGGTCGTACCGGGTCTTGTATCCACGATGTTCGCGATTAACGTGTAAGAGGTGATGATATGAATATAGGTGAGATAACTGAAAAACTGATTCGGAAGATAAAGGGGGAAGATGAGATGGGCATTGAGCTGGAGATTGAAGACCTGTTATCAGATGAAGAGGAGCCTGATGAAGGGTTGGAGTCGGAATCTACTGGTGGATGGGTGCAGACGATAGAAGATAAGGATGATGATGATCTATCTTTTGAAGATGACCCCTCCAATGCCGCTAAAGGTGAAGAAGGCGAAGAGTCTGATGAATGGATTCGGCAGGATGATGATAAGACCGATCTGCAGGCATTTGGGTCAGGCGGGTCAGACACCACCGAGGATACGCTGTTAACAGAGCTAAAGATGGACGATGAGCTTGCCGATCACGAAAATCATGAGATTCTGGAGTATCTCGAGGTGGTTGGCGCGGACGAGCTGGTAGCTGAGATGAGGGGTGTTGTAGCGGAGCTTAAGAGAGGTCAAAGATAACTCTAAAATATAAATATGGAATCATTTAGGATTATCGTAGTAGTATCGGGGCATCAGCACCGGCACGTCCGGTAATAAACAACAAACAGAACAAACCAAGGAGGGATTAGAAGAGATGAGTGCGCCGAGCAAAATTCATATCATCCAGTTGGTGAAAACCCAACCTGGGGAAAGGTTAGCCGCCACCTCAGAACTGAAACCCAGCACCCGAGTACTGGTAACAGGCTGCTGTGAAGCCAGGGGGATTGGATACTGGGCCGCAACGCGAGTGAAGGTACCCACCCCCGAAATTCATCTTGTCTCGGAGGTCGACGCTGTTCATCTGACGGAAGACCGTACTTTCATCACCGTTAATCCGAATCTCCGGTCTTGGAATATAGCAGGGAGCTCTGGGGTGTGGTTAGGTGATGCGAGCCCAGGCGGGCGTCTGATGCCGTGGCACGGTGCCAACGGCTTTGCTCACTGCGTTCGCATTATCAAACGGATACGCTTGGGTTCTCGGGAGGGGCAGTGTGTTCTCCTTACGGGTGTATGTGGTGTCAAGCATAAGAACGGTGAGGCATTGCAGATGGCGCTCTGGGAGTCGGACCAGTTCATAGTGCCAACGGCTTTGCTTCGCTTGCGCTTCGCATTACCGTCGAAACAGGGTAATTCCTGTAGAGGGAAGGGACTGGCAGAAGAACCATTGGGACAGGGACACATCTTCCGCACTCAGATGCGGGTTAAAGATGGCAACAAAACCGGACTCATAACCCATCTGACAAATGATGGAGAGGGTTCTTCTGAAGAGCCGGATGAGGGAAAACCTCACGGCCGGTTCTGTGAGAGGGCTTCAATAGTAACCTCGGAGCTATTACTCCATCAGGAGGTGCGCTATGAGCTCTACTCGACATCAGAGTATGTTGATCAAAAAAGGCAGCATGAATATCGAGGAGAGGGACGTGATTGCTGTGGAAAAGAATATGAAAGAGGAGCGCATCAGGGTCGGCGAAGATGTCGGAGGAAACGATAGGCACACATTGAGCCGTGAGATGCGTTGAAGAGGAGTTATAGGTGGAGAATATGAAAAAGAATATCTCAAAGGCGAAGGCGTTTCAGATTGTCGTTGACAACATGAGGACGCTCTGCTATGAACAGACGATGGAGCACCGCACATCTTTATCACGGATTGCAGGTCTTATCGGACTTTGCGAGCTTATACTTATCATCATAGTAATCGCACTCTCTGTATCAGGTTGGGATCTGTATGGAATAATCATCATTTCGATGATCGCCGGATCATTCGTAACGAATATGCTATGGTTCTACCTAATGAGACGAGAGGTGAGAATTTGGAAGGGTTGATAGATGGCGAATCGTGAATTTGTTCAGCAACAAGTCGTATTCATTGGATTCGTTATTTATCTCATCATTATCTGGAGAATCTGGCATCTTGCAATCCTTGGGATTATGGGTGGTGCGGTGCCGGCGAATTTTGTCCGAACCATGCTCGCCGATATGCCTGCCACGCATCAGATGTTGGTGCAATCATGTTTATGTGCCGTCAAACCAAGTAAGCGATATGGAGCGATGCATCGCAATCGCAAAGAAAGACCTTACAGCCGAGTTTAGAACTAAGCAGATGCTAAACTCGATGCTCATGTTTGCATTCCTCATCCTATTGATCTTCAGTTTTTCATTTGTGGATTTGCGCGGCAGTCACGACCGGATCACAGAACTGGCTCCGGGTATGCTCTGGATTACGTTTATGTTTGCAGGCATGTTGGGGCTGTCCAGATCGTTCGCTCTTGAGCAGGAGGAGAACTGCATCGAGGGTCTGAAACTCTGCCCGGTCGATCGCAGCGCTATCTATGTCGGCAAGATGCTCTCCAGTCTCGTGCTGATGCTGATCATGGAGGCAATCACCATACCGATATTTATGGTTCTGTTTAATTATACAATACCAAATATGTTCTGGCTGGCACTTGTCATACTACTCGGTACGATCGGGTTTCTCGCGGTTGGCACGCTCTTATCGGCACTGACCTTAAACGCACAGACAAGAGAGATCCTGCTCCCTGTTCTACTCTTTTCGGTGCTATTTCCCCTGATCATGGTGCTGGTGCCTGCGACTGCCAATGTGCTCACATACACAAGCGCGATCCCCCAAATCAGGCTGCTCTGTGTATACGATATCGTCTTCTTCCTGATATCGCTGATCGCTTTTGAGTATGCGATCGAGTGACGGGGGGGTTCGTGCGGGGCATATCTTCTTTTGGGGTACGGCGATGCTGGCATTTTCACAAGGGGGTCACTCCGAACACAATTCTACGATCATCTTCCGCCTCGAAAGCGGCGTCACAATCGCTTTACCTTTTTTCGTGAGCCCCATGACCCGGAGAACGTCCTTTGGGATGTACATCCCAAGTCTTCCTGCGCCGACTGTGGATATGCTGCATTCGTATCCTCCGGCTGGCTTGTTTTTGGTGTATCGATCGATGATCTTCGATGAACCGGTATCGAATGCGAAATCTCCGCAGTTCGAGCACCGGAGCCCGGTCAGATTCGGGATCACGATCCGCTCGCCAGCCAGCACAACCTCAAATACGAGATCATCTACAAAACTGACTGTGTGTGATCCGCATACCGGGCATGTCGCATCTGCAATATCCTTCAGTGGCGATCCGCGTCTGCCTGCGCGCCTCTTTGCGATCTCTATTTTTGTTTCCTCCACCATTTCAGGGGTTATGGTTGGAATATCATCCATCGGAGGTGTATCTTCTTTTTTTGTGTTCATGTTTGTGTTTGTTTGTGTCAATCTTCATCGAATGCTGTGATAATCCTCACAAGACTGCCAGAATCGATCTCGTGCACTTCAAACACGATGCGGATCAGTCTTGGCGGATAATTCATTCGAGACCACGATAAGTATCGTCCATCTATTTCCCGATCTGGTTTGTAGTAGCCATATAAAAGTCCGTTTATTAGGTCATCCTCGGTGATATTCGGGTGGCGTGATAATATGTGATGCCATTGGATGGCATATCTCTCGTTGAGAACGAGTTCTCTTACCTGCTCTTTCAGTTTGAGCAGATCTGTATGTACGTTTTTTGTTTCCATGTATATACTTCCTTTTACCTGTTTGCCATTTGTCATTCATTTTTCACGTCCTCCTTTCGTAATGCACGTTTTTTACGTACATTATACTTTGAATTGACGTACATACTATTTAAATCTTCGCATCAGACACCCAAACCCAATACCATCAGCATCTATCTTTTTATCCAATTGCCACCAACACCAGAGTCATGGGAATGACCATCGCTGAAAAGATCCTTGCAGCACACGCCGGCAAAAAGAGCGTATCGCCAAAGGAGATCGTGGACGCAAAGATCGATTATGTCATGGTAAACGACGTGACAGGGCTTCCTGCGTTCGAGGTCTTCGAAGAGTTCGATACCACCCCGATCCTTGAGAAGTCGGTGCTGATCCAGGATCATTACGTGCCGAACAAGGATGTGGCATCGGCAGAGCAGGCGAAGTCGATGCGCGAGTTTGCTAAAAGATACGGGATCGAGAACCATTTCGATGTCGGCAGGGGCGGCGTCTGCCACCAGATCATGATCGAAGAGGGATTTGCAGCACCGGGACGGCTGATCGTGGGAGCAGATTCGCATACGTGTAGTTACGGAGCACTCGGCGCACTCTCGACAGGTATCGGCTCATCAGAAGCCGCATCCGCAATGGCGACAGGAGAACTGTGGTTCAGGGTTCCTGAGACACAGAAGTTCGTCGTTGACGGAGAACTCGGCAAATATGTGATGGGAAAGGATATCATTCTTCACATTATCGGAGATATCGGAGTTTCCGGTTCTCTTTACAAGTCGATGGAATTTTACGGATCTGCAATCGAGTCGCTCCATCTATCGGACAGGATCACGATCTCGAATATGGCGATCGAGGCAGGCGCAAAGTGCGGGATCATCCCGCCGGATGACGCGGTCTTTGAGTATCTCAAGAACCGGGTCATCGGGGAGTATTCGCCTGTTTATGCAGACGCGGATGCGGGATACGAGGATACTTTCGAATATGATGCTTCCGAGATCGCGGTGCTGGTTGCGACGCCGCATCTTCCTGAGAACGTGACCCCGGCATCCGAAATCGATGTGCAGATCGATCAGGCGTATCTCGGATCGTGCACCAATGGCAGGATCGAGGACCTGCGTGCAGCAGCCGCGGTGCTCAAAGGGACGGGGAAGAGTGTGCACCCCGATGTCCGGATGATCGTGGTTCCGGCAAGCAAGAGCGTTTTTGAGCAAGCTATGCGGGAAGGACTTATCGGGATATTCATGGATGCGGATGCTTATGTCGCAGGACCGACGTGCGGCGCATGTCTCGGCGGTTATATGGGCGTGCTTGCAGAGGGTGAGCGGTGCGTCAGCAGCACGAACCGCAACTTCATCGGCAGGATGGGGCATCCGGATTCAGAGGTCTATCTTGCGAATCCGGCAGTGGTTGCAGCAAGCGCGATTACCGGGCGGATAACCGATCCTGAAGATCTTTTAGAGGGGTGACTGCGATGGAAAAATATATTAAAGGCAGAGTATGGCGATTTTCAGAGAACGTGGACACCGATCAGATCATTCCGGCGATATATCTCGTGACTGGTGATCGGCAGGAACTTGCAAAGCACGCATTCGAGAATGTGAGACCAGACTTTGCAAAGGAGGTCTCAGATGGTGACATCATCGTTGCCGGACCCAATTTCGGCAGCGGATCCTCACGGGAACATGCGCCCCGCGCTCTTCTTGGAGCAGGGATCAAGTGCGTGATTGCGCCGAGTTTCGCACGGATATTTTACAGGAACAGCATCAACATCGGGCTGCCGCTTGTCGAGTGTGACGTCGATGCAGCGGATGGGGACGTTCTTGCTATCGATTTTGAGGACGGGAAGATCGTGAATACGAATACCAGCGCGGGATACACATTCCCTTCGCTTCCTGATTTTCTGGTAGATCTGCTCGATGTCGGGCTTATCGAGAATACGAAGAGGAAACTTACGAGAACGGGATGAAAGACCCTGTCAACAACTTCGAAATCCCATCCGAATGGATAAAGCGCGCTACCATCCCTGAAGACGAATTGAGCGTAGGCATAGCAAGCGGGCGGCTCGTGCTGCTCGCTGACGGCTCGGTGTTGCGGCGCGGGTATACTACAGGAACGACTGCAGCAGCGGCGGCAAAGGCGGCTGTGCTCTCACTCAAACGCACAATCGAGCAAATCAGCCACGTTACCGTCCCGACACCGGCTGGAATCGAGGTGACGCTGCCGGTCTCGGCATCAGGCGGCAGGGCATCTGCGATCAAGGACTGCGGGGATCACGGGTTCGATGTCACAGGCGGGATCGAGATAGTGGCACAAGCGCATGAATCGGGCGGTGCGGATAATGCCGATGATGGTATATCGATTACGGCAGGCAGGGGCATCGGGGTTAAAAGGGGTGTGCCTGCGATCAATCCGGTGCCGATGAAACAGATACGCACCGCAATCGCAGAAGCTGTACGCGAGATTGGCATTTCCGGCGCAGACGTTCTGATCTCTGTTCCGAGAGGCGAGGAGATCGCTCTTGAGACACTGAACAGCAGGGTCGGGGTCATCGGAGGGATATCGATACTCGGAACAACAGGTTTTGTCGAGCCGTGGAACGAGCACCTCCTCGAGACGAAGCAGGAACTGATACAGCAGGCAGAGCGGGTGGTGCTGACCACCGGACGCATCGGCATGAGGTATTCGAATATGCTATTTCCGGATTACACGGTTGTCATGGTTGGAAACCGGATTTCGGAGGGGATCAATGCTGCAAAGGACAAAAGCGAAGTGATCGTCTGCGGACTTCCCGGACTGGTCCTGAAATGGATCGATCCTGATGTATTGCGCGGATCAGGTAGTCTCACGACCCAGGAATTGATCGACCGGAACCCGGATGACGCACGGATCGACCGGACGCTTGCCGCTGCAAAAGAGGATGCTCCGGGTGTGCGTATCGTCCTCTTAAATCGTGACGGCTCGATACTGCGAGATTATACACCCTAAAACCGGATATCAGCTTCCCTACTCCCATCCTCGATGTCGGTTGGTCTACGATCTGGATATTACCATCGACAGGGTGATCGCTAAGATAACATTGGCTACACACAGCGCCATTATCAGCAGGTATAAGACAGGCACATTCAGCGAAAAGACGTCGCGCCATCTGATCCGCGTCAGATCGCCCCAACTTGCGGCGAATATGCTTTCAGACATATTTTCTTTGATATCCTCCAGTTCTATGACTGAATTCACCGATGTTTCGAGAATCTTTTCAGTCTGCGGGTCAAATATGCCGGATCTCGCAAGATAAATCGAAACAGACGCCATCCGCTGGATATCATTGTTCACACCCCTCAACATCTTCACGAATCTACCGAACATATCGTGCGACATGGCTTCTTTCATGTCATCGAAGACGATCACGCATCTGCCAAATTCCCCGATTGCGTTGTAGATCGAACGGAGCATGCAATCATAGTCTGCCGAATCCGAGCAGTGTGCCACGTCGTCGTTGCTGCCGGTTCCACCGCTGATCATATCGATGAACAGCATGTTATCGGTCAATTTGTAAACCTTTGAGTCGTATCTGGACTGGAGTGCTCTGACGGTATCCGGAGGGTTTTTGTAACAGACCCAGATCACGCCCTCGACCGGAGTGTTCAGGCACACCTGATAAACCGTTTCGTAGAGATCCTTCTCCTTGTGTCCATACAGCAGCACACTCCCATAAGAAAATATGTCCTCGAATGATTCCATTGTTTACCCCCTGCTTAATCATCTGTCGTTCATGTAATAAATATGTAACCCCCACCCTCCTGCACCCCCAGGTTGACAGCCCCAAACGGGCAGAAGTTTTATATGCGAATCTTTGTTAATTAGCTAAAAACGGGTATTTACCACGGCTTGAAACATGACTCCCACACCCTTACTCATAATCGACAACAGCGTTCACAATCAGGACCTGTACTATGCGACCCGGTTCCTTGCGCCAGATCAATTTTTATATTTGAGATCGGGAGACGAGGAGATCCTCATGGTGCCGGAGATGGAACTCGGTCGCGCCCGCAAGGAATCGCGGATCAGCGACATCCGTACGACAGCGGATTACCGCGTAATCGAGAAACTGAAACAGTACGGGCGAGACCACGCGCAATCTCTGGTCGTATCAGAACTGATGCACGACGAAGGCGTAACCGAAGTTGCGGTCCCGCATAACTTCCCGGTATTCCTTGCAGACGAATTGAGAGACGGTGGATTCAAGATCGCTCCGGTCCGGAGTCCGATCAGAAAATTACGATCCGTAAAGACCAGAGAAGAGATCGAATGGATCAAAAAGGCACAGATCTGCTGCGAAGCTGCCATGCAGAGTGCAATCGATCTGATACGAACGGCAGGGATCAGAAGAGGCGTCCTGACAGACTCCGGCTCTGACCAGTCATTGACATCCGAGCATGTCAGGACGGTGATCGAACGCACCCTGATCGACTGCGGCTGCGAATCGCAAGGGACGATCGTTGCGGGCGGTAAGGACGCAGCCGATCCGCACAACGCGGGCAGAGGCGTACTGCGGGTAGACGAGAGCATCGTGATCGATATCTTCCCCCGCCTTAAAATGGAGCGGTACTGCGCGGATATGACCCGCACGGTTGCGCGAGGCAGCCCATCGCGGGCACTATCCGAGATGTATGATGCCGTGCTGGATGCGCAGACTGCCGCGCTTGGGGTGGTGCGGACAGGAGTGTCGGGAGAAGAGGTTCATGATGCAGCATGCGGCGTCTTTGAGGATGCCGGGTACAGGGAACTCTTCATCCACTCGACAGGGCACGGAGTCGGGTTGGATGTCCATGAGGAACCGCATATAGGCGTCGGCGGCGAGATGCTCAAAGCCGGGAATGTGATCACCATCGAGCCCGGGCTGTACGATCCTGAGATCGGTGGCATCAGGATAGAGGATCTGGTTGTGGTAACGAAATCCGGGTGCGAGAATCTTACCACGATTGGGAAGGGGTTTTTGGTCTGATTCACTCTGGGACGTACCTCTTGAGTTGCAGCCTGAAAAGACCTTCGCGATCTCCCTGTTCATGTCTTCGATCACAAATCCCGCATTCCAGCACCCCCGCGCATTCTTTTGCCGGGGGTAATTGGCTGAAATGGGATGTTGTGATGCTCTGATACAGCCAAACTACAATTCCACCATATCAGCCGCCGCCTGCAGGATCATTAGAGCGTCGAGCGAAGTGACCGCCCCGTCGCCGCTGACATCGGCTGCATCGTCATGTGCACCGGTGGCTGCAAGGCGAAGTGCGATTGCGGCGTCCGCAGGGGTGATGGCGCCGTCGCCGTTGAGGTCGCCTTTCACAGATGCTTCAGATAGGTAGCAGAGCGGGTGATAATCGAAATTGTTATCGTCAATATTGTACGACGTATTTCCAAGTCCATTCCCATTCGTATCATCACCAGTATAGTCGCTCCAGTAGTTTCCGCCGAGGTAGGGTCCGCCGATTATATTTGATCCGGGGGTTACAGTTACGGTGGTGTTCCACCGGTTGGATCCGTCGTCGTAGACGTTGTTTGCGTTGTTTGCGTTGTCGAAGTAGTTGTTGTAGATCAGGTTGTTGCTCGAATCGTCCAAGTAGATGCCTTCATAGTTGTACAATACAGTGTTGCCTGTGAGCGTGTTGTTGCTCGAAGACTCCAGATAGATGCCGTCACCTTCGTTGTTCGATGCGGTGTTGTTCAGAAGTATGTTGTCGCTCGAAGACTTCAGGTAGATGCCGTACTTGTTGTTCGATGCGGTGTTTTCAGAGATATTGCAGTGATCTGCTCCGTTGAGATAAATCCCGGCATTGCTAATTCCGGTTGCTCCGGTTGCCCCGGCCACATTGAACCCTGAGATGTTCACGTAATTAGCAGTCACCTCAAAGATGTGATCGTCCGAATCTGCGGTCACGGTCACCACATCCGCGCCCTCGCCTGCAAGCGTGAGATGCGCTGTCGCAATCTCCACATTCTCGGCGTAGTCGCCGGCATTCACACAGATTATATCACCGCTGCTCGCGTTATTCACTGCATCCTGTATCGGTGCTCCGCTCGCGTTAAACGCGCCGCTGTCGCGCCACCAGCCAGTCTCGTTGACGCAGATGTCACCGCAGTCGCAAGAGATCGCGGCTGCCGTCGTTATGGATGCCGTAATAAGTGCTAAAATCAGTGCCGTTGTTTTAATGATCGTGTATGCTTTCATATCATGCTCGCCTCATCTTATTCTCATACCGCACCTTTCCGGTGCAGATGCCTCGCGTTATGCAGAAGAGTGGATATACCTAAACCGCACCCCATTATAAACTTGTCGGGAATTCTTGATACGGACCTTCGGACCGGAGTTTATAAGATAT
>DAOURL010000005.1 GCA_030625165.1 Methanosarcinales archaeon
ATATTCCAGACCCCCAACTAATAGAAAATAAAGATTCAGAACTCCATGCAGCCTCTGAAGATTTATTAAAATTAAATGAATTTAATAAACAACGAGAAACGCTGGATCAAAGGTTGGAAAAACTCAGTGAGGAAGCAAATGTCGTAAAGAAGAAAATGGAAGAACTGAGAAAAGAAGAAGAAAAAGCTCAAAAGGAATGGAAAAACTGGCTCAATGGAAAAGGATTAGAATTAGAACTAACTCCTGAAGGAGCGATCGACAGTTTTAGAATAATTAAGACGTGTATTGGAAAGAAAAAATCAATCGAGGAAACTAAAGCGCGAATTGAGTTAATCCAAGAATTCATTAAGGAATATGAAACCAAAATCTCTTCTGTTCTGGAAGAATGCGATAGAAAAAAGGAAGAGATAAATGTAATCATGGAATTGGAGAAAATAGCTGAGGAATTGAATCAAGCCATAGAGGATAGCAAAACCTTGGAACAACTGGATATAAGCGAAGAAAATCTGAAGCTTGAACTCCGAAATATAGAAGAAAAGCTTAAAGAGCGCCAAAGCTCAATTTCTGAACTCTTATCCCAAGGTTTTGCCGAATCTGAAACCGAGTTTAGAGAGAATGCAAGAAACTGGAAAGAACACAATAAACTAATGGCTGAAATTCTCCAATGGGAACAAAATATCAAGAGAATTAGCGGTGATGGGAAATCCTATTCTGATTTTATCAACGAACTGGAGGGGGCAGCTCCTGAGGATTTGGAAGAAAAGAAATTACAGCTAAAAGATAGGCTTGAAGAGATAGAAAATAATCTTTCAGAACTCATAGAAGAACGAGGTGGTATTGCTAAAGAAATCGAACAAATAGAGCGAAGAGAGCAGGGCTCTTCTTTACGAGTGGAAAAAACCGTAAAGATGCAAAAACTGAAGAAAAAGTCTGAGGAATGGTCAATACTTACTTTGGCAAGAACCATCATGGAAAAAGGGATCGAAAGATACGAACAGGAGAGGCAACCAGGAGTTATTAAGGAAGCTCAGTCTTTCTTTTCAAAGATGACTCTTGGGAGGTATCCACGGATTTATGCACCATTAAACGAAGCAAAAATCTATGTCGAAGATAAAGATGGCAGCCGAAAAGATATTCAGGATTTGAGCGGAGGAACCTCAGAGCAACTCTATTTATCATTGAGATTTGGGTTCATTCGTGAATTTAGTAAAAGATCTGAATCCTTGCCTATTGTTTTCGATGACATTCTTGTAAATTTTGACCCTGAAAGATTCCGAGCAGCATGCGAAGCCATCAAAGAATTGGCAAAGACCAATCAGGTTCTTTACTTCACATGCCACCCTGAAAGTGCTGATTTGTTAACTAAAATAATCCCAGATTCAAAAATAATTGATATAAATGCAGGATGATTAATCCGTTAATAGATAGAATCAATTACCAAAAACGACCACACTGACCTTTTACGGTGGCGTTGGCGAAATAGGCAGAAACAAAATCCTGCTGACAGATAACGAAAGCCATGTATTCATAGACTTCGGAACGAACTTCGAGAAAGAAGGAAGATACTACGAACCCCCATAGCTCCAGCCGAGAAACGAAGATCATTTATTGGGATTGTTGATCTTAACGCCATTGAAAGGATTGTATAAAAACGATGAAAATGAACCGTCCGTCGATGCCGTCTTACTATCCCACCCACATCTTGACCATTATGCCATCTCAAATGCGTCAAGGACGATATACCCATCATCTGTGGCGAAGCAATAGAGTAATAGTATGAGGTTTGAAGGTTGTCACTGATCACGCCAGAGCCACCCAGATCGCGCCAGCCACGATGCCACCGATAGCGGTTGAGACCACGTTCACGCCATTATTAGAGAGGATTCCCCGCTGCTGCAGGGTTGCGCCGAGCAGACTGTCGATGTTCGTGCCGAGAAATCCGCTCACGGTAACGATCGATATCCCGAGGATATAGGCGGAGTCCATCCCGATCACCCCAAATAAGAGCGCGAGAAGCGCGATCGCAAGAGATCCAAACAGCGCAGCAGCCTCGCCGAGTGAAGATACACCCCCATCGACGCCGGGGTCAACTTTCTTTAAGGTGGTGATCATGCGGGGGCTTCCCTCATACGTCTCGCCGATCTCGCTTGCAAGCGTGTCACCAGTCGCGGTCGCAACCGAGCCAAGGTACACATAAAGGATCATGGTTGCTGCCTCCGGAAATATCGGATAGCAGATGCTTGCAGCGATCGCAACGATGCTGTTGCTGAAGACATTCTTATAGCCCCTTGCGCCTCCTTGCCCCTGCGCAATCCCGAGCGACTGCTTATACTTGTATTTGTACTTTGTAAATCCGCCTCCAAGCAAATAAAATGCCAGGAGAAGCAGAAACCACCAGACATCCGTGAATGCGATGATCAGAACCCCGACAAGGGTTGCGCTGAGCAGTCCTGAGATGTCTGCGATCCCTGCCCTGTATGCCAGATACCCGAGTATCAGTGCGAAAGCGAGCGCAAGCATCATTGATAGATACGAGACCGAATACCCGAAACTGAGGAAGAGCCACATCGCCATCGCAGAGCCGATCGGAACCGTGATGTTGTCGTGAACCCTTGTCGAGATGCATTCGAGAAGCGCGCCTGTTATGGCTCCTATGACCGAGATGAAGAAGACCAACTGGAGCGACACCGGGAACGATGTGGGCTCTGTCCAGTGCAGGATCCAGCATCCGATCAGGAATGAAAAGACGGTCCCGGTGAAGAGAAGCGTTAAACTGACCTTGATAGACTCAGGTTTTGTCCTTCCCTCGGAATACCCGCGTTCAGGGTACTTGATGTTGCCAAGTACCTCGTAACTTGCCTGATTGGCAACGCGCAAGATCGTCGCGATGCCGTCGCCGAAGGTGGTGATCGCTATCGCACCTCCAATGATGAAGACCGGAAACTCGTACTCTGTGAATGTGAGTATCCATGCGATCAGAAGCATGAGCAACATGCTCCCGCTGAGACAGATCGCGCCCATGGGTATTCTGATGGCTACATCTGACCCGTGATACGTCAGGATTCCAAAGAGTCTGCCTGACCGCGGCAGTAACAGGACAAAGAGGAATAAGAGAAGCGATAGCAGTACGAGATACTGCAGAGGCAGGAACGGAAACGCGAGGACGACCATCCCGATCAGGATATGGATCGTCTGTCTCTTATACTCGTGCTCGACATCGATGTGTGTGCTGGTCACCTTCGATTCCCCCCTACTAATGCCCGTTCCTGCTGGCTGTGGCACTGGTGGATCGCTCCTGGCGAGCTATCATACACTTCTCGGATATCATAGCCAGTTCGGCAGCAGGCAGTTCTTCCGGGCGTTTATCCAGCACCTCACCAGAGAGCCCAAGATTCTTAAGATCCTTGACACCGGTAAACGCTGCAATCGAGTTCTTAAGTTTCTTTCTGCGATGCGAAAAGACTGCGGTTAAGAATCTCGAAAAGAAACCCGGATCCGATACCTCGTATTCAGGCGCACGCGGCGTCACGCGCACGATTGCTGACCGCACACCCGGCTCTGGCGAGAATGCTTCCGGGGGCACGATCTCGAGCAACTCCACACGAGCGCGGTACTGGACACAGATCGAGAGTTTGCCATACTCCTTCGATCCATGAGAGGCTGCCATCCGCCTTGCAAACTCGTACTGGTACATCAGAACCGCCATCTCGAACGGATACTTGAGTAACTTGAATGTGATCTCCGAAGAGATCGAATACGGAAGATTCGAAACGATTTTGTTGAAACTGGACCCGAACTCCGCAAACTCAATTTTGAGCGCATCGTCATGTATGACCTCCACATTCGTGTTCTCGAAGCGCTGGTTCAACAGTTCAGCAAATGTTGCGTCCGATTCGATTGCGATCACCGCCATCACGCGTTTCCTGAGTTCCTCTGTGAGAACGCCGGTCCCGGCGCCGATCTCCAGCACTACGTCACGATGATGGAGATCTGCGTACTCTACGATATTATGCAGAACCAGATCATCGATCAGGATGTGTTGATCGGATATTGCCATTATCGCTTCATCTTCTGCCTTTCTTTCGGGAGGGTTCTGGCGGTCTCGTAGTGAACAACCGGTACCTGACATTGCTCATGAGTTCGTTCTCGATCTGATGCGCAAAGATGGTTTCCGGTCTGTGTAAGCCCTTCACTCTTTGTGTTAATTCCTCGAAACTTTTGAAATTTCCGGCTTTCCGCTCTTCGAGTATCGCCCACATAAGTTTCTTCCCGATCCCTGGCAGCAGTTCGAGCATGTGCTGTCTGGTCGATATCGGATACGCATCGTTTATGAATTCGATAAAACGCGTTTCGTCGTTTAGAACGATCTTTTCCAGCACATAGATGAGTTCGCTCTGCGCACCGTGCGTGAGGGATTTGTACTCCAGTCTGCGCTTCACGTGATCGATCACATCACGCTCTTTATCCCCGATACAGGCACGCTCACCAATCTGTGGTATCGCCCCTTCCTTGGGTACCATCTCGACCAGAACAAAGTATTTCTCACCTATCCCATGTACCGACGGCTTCTTCTGGTACACGGGTCTGTTATCGCTCGAATCTCCATACGGGAGATAATCCAGAACCCACGCATACTCCTCCTTTCCAGGTCTCTTATCGCTGTTCGGCATCGGAATACCCCTGTCATCCATTCGCCTTATGTCACGTCAGCCACGAGATCCAGCATCTGATCCAGATCCTCGGTGGTCAGTATGAACCGCTCCTTCGCATAGATGCTGCGAAGTTCATCCCTCGTTTCAGGGAGAATGTCTGCAATCCTGATTGCGATTTCAGGCTTCATATTATCCCGTTTCAGCAGATTGGTAACTAAAGCGCGGGATTTTTCAGCATCGATCTTTGAGAAGGCGTCAACATGGCGGATCGCTTTCTTGAGTTCATAACCAAGTTCTTCCGATCCTTCTTCTGCTCTCTCGCTCTTGATACGATCCAGCAGTTCTTTCGCCTCTGGAATTGTCAGAAGATCCTCATTAATGACATTTTTTACGATCATATCAACCTCACTACTGTTACATACTGCTACTGCTACTGTGGACTTAAGTGCTGTGGATACACGATAACTTCTTTTGTGGCATTGCCATCGCGTACTGAAAGGAGGTATGCGCGACCGCGCCGCGCTGTGACCTTGCCAGTGCGTCCATGAAACTTGGGGTTCGGCATTCCCTTGTGTATGCTCGGATCGATGATGATATGAGCCATATCTCCCGTTTCGAACTCCTGAATCGCCTTACTGATCGCGGATATCCCTCTTTTTCTCGATGATTTCTTTAATTTGTGTCGGGTCTTTCGCCGTTCACCATGTGACTTTGCCATATTCATAACCATACAGGCTCTATGGATTTAAGTGTTGCGCAGAAAAACATATAAGCATCCGCACATAATTGAAAAGGTGCTAATTCCAATATTAGTTCAGATCAGAAATAAAGACAAGGATGTGATATGAGATGACAAGTAAATCTTGTAATGCTCTTTTGGCGGTCGTAATCATGGTTGCATTGACTGTTACAGTAGCGTACGGCGCAGAGGTCGCTACAAATACCCAGTTCTCATCAGTGACACTGGAAGCCGCGGATGTCAACTGTGCAGACTGCCATGCCGGAAATCCACACGTCATCCATGAAGATGGCTTGGGTGCCGGGAGGGTGACCTGTGAGGCATGTCATGGAGAAGCGTTCGATATCGGTATACCACAGTGCATCAAGTGTCACGCAGGTCCGATACATGAGGTGCATGATGTCACGAAGGGCGCCGACTGCACAATCTGTCACACTGGCGAGCTTGATAACGTGCACTATGATCTTTTCGGAGGCAAGGAACTCGTATGTGCACACTGTCACGGAGACATCATTGCCGTGCACGGTGAGGGCATGGGCAGTTGTGAGAAGTGTCACAAGACTGCGCCTGACATCGTAGTGCCTACGAAATCAGCAGACATGACGATCATGTGTCAGGCATGTCACGACTATGACGATGCTGCGAGCATACACGGAGATCTGTCTGACCCGCTCGGTTGCTACAAGTGTCACAGAACCGCACCGAACTCAACACCTATGGAGATCCCGCATAATCTGCATATTCCGATCAATGTGGGCTGCGACATGTGCCACCTTACGTCAGATGACAAGATCATCATTCCAGAGTGCGGCAACTGCCACGATGCAGTGAACATACACCTGCTCTCGAAGATCGGAGTCAGCGCTACTGCGTCAGCGTGTACGGTCTGCCATGGAACACCACCAGGGAAGGTTGTGAAAGAGACGCCGACTGCTGTGGTAACACAGACAGAGGAGGGTCCTGCAGAGGTGGAGGCGACACCGGCTGGCAAGAGTATTCCAGGATTCGGAGTGCTGCTTGCTGTGACTGCGCTGGTCATTGCGATGTACTGGCGACGAAGAGATGAGTAGGCGTAATGCCTACTTTTTATTTTATTTTGGCGTATGACGTTTTTCTTGTTTGTGAGGAAAGTCACTGAGCGAATCCTTTGGGCGCAGCGAGCCGCATATACGGTGTTATACGACACGGATTGAGATTTTTCAAACTCGTGATATTGAATTCGTGTGATTCGTCCATTCGTGTAATTCGTGATAAAATCACGAATTCAGACGAATATCGCGAATTGCACGAATCTGATCAATCCAATCGTTTCCATTTCGGTGCTGATTCACCCCAACTCGCCGGGCACGTTCATCTCAGAAAGCCCAACCGACTGGTCAGGCATCGCGACATACGGGATCGCACCGAGTGCGCCGATGATGCCGTTTCCGTCGAGCCAGACATCAGCGCCCGCAGATCTGGCAGATTCGAGCGCATACTCCCGCAATAGCACCTTACTCTTGCATTCTCTCCCGTAATCCGCAAGAATCGATCCGTCGAAACCGGAGAGCGAAACCATGCCGGTCTCATCAGAGACCGAATACTCGATCAGGAGGTCGCGGATCTCGGAAAGCACGTGTTCTGCACCACCATCCAGACATGCGAACTCAAGAGCCGTCGAAACGCAGTTCTGCGTCTTTGCAGGCACCGGATGCAACTGCACGATCGAATGGGACAGATACCGGGCAGCATCGCAGTCGACAGCGCATGCGATGTTGTGTGCAAGACACCATGTCGCACCGACCTCCTTTGAGTCGGTGTCATCGATCCCGATGATCAGCCGGCTCCGTGCGGGAAGAACGATCGTGCCACTCCCGACCTTCCCGCCGCCGGATTCGCTGACATCTGACCGGATCACGCCGCTTGCGCCAGCCCGGCAGGTGGTTGCACCGACCCCGCCGCCGCCAAGACCCGCGTAGGTGATCCGGATCTCGTCATCGTGCACCGTAATGGATTTGATGCCAGCGGCTGCACGTGACGGCTCAAGCACGAGATCGCACTCGCCGGTCTTGCAGAGATACCTGATCGTGTTCCCGATCACCTTTGTCTCGAGCACCAGTGGGCTCTTCTGGTAATGGTGCCGCGCCCATGCAGAGCCGCCATAGCAGCGAGAAAACTCGATGATCTCGACGAGGCTGCCATCGGCGTTTCCGACCGCATATATCGCCTGATACGGCACATTATAGGGATCGTCGATCACTCGTATCCCCCTTTCTCCTTGAGATACCTCAGCAATCCTCCGGACTCGAGCAACTCCTGCATGAATTCCGGAATCGGGCTGAAACTGTACTCTTCTCCGGCAGTCACGTTCGTAATCGTTCCGTTCTCGAAATCGATCCGCAGTTCATCATCCTTGTGGACCTTTTCTGCGATCCCGGCGCATTCGATCAGCGGCAGCCCGATATTAAAACCGTTTCGGTAGAAGATGCGTGCAAACGACTCTGCGATCACGCATCCCACGCCACATGCCGCTATGACCTGCGGCGCCTGCTCTCTCGATGATCCGCATCCGAAATTCGATGCCGTAACGATGATCGGGTTTTCTGTGTGCTTGCTATCGGTGTAGAAATCCGGATCGATCGATTCAAAGGTGTGAACTGCGAGTTTGTTCAGATCAAGTTCGTCGTACTTGTACTTTCCTGAGATTACCTCGTCTGTGTTCGTATCCTGTGGAAATATCCGCAGCACCTTGCCGGTTATCGGTTCCAGTGTCATGATATACTGCTTCCACTACAACCCTTTTATAGGTGCGGATTCGGGAGTGGTGACGCATCCAGAACGTATTTAAATGGTTGCGGTTCTTACATAACACCAACAATGAATGCCGATATCGATCTCATCATGCGTGCCGCAGAGGCACACCATACCTGGTACCGCGACTCCCTCCCGATGATCGCAAGCAACAACCTCACAAGCAGGAAGGTGCGGCTGCTTGCGGCAAGCGATCTTGCTCACCGATATGCAGAGGGCGTGGTCGGGCACAGGTTCTATCAGGGCTGCAAATACATCGACGAGATCGAGGCAAAGACGATCGAACTCGCAAAGGAACTCTTCAGGGCAGAACACGTCAATGTGCAGCCGACCTCAGGCGTAAACGCAAACATCGCTGCTTTTTTTGCACTCGCAAAGCCGGGCGACACGATAATGTCACTCGATGTTCCGTATGGCGGGCACATCAGCCACGTACAGTACTCTGCTGCCGGCGTCCGGGGACTTCGCGTGATGCCGCATCCATTCGATCCTGAGATCATGAACATCGATCCCGACCGCATGACTGCCATGATCAGGGACGTAAAGCCACGCATCGTACTTCTCGGGGGAAGTCTCTTCCTGTTCCCGCATCCTGTTCGGGAGGCGGCTGATGCTGCCCGCGAAGTGGGAGCAACGCTTGTCTACGACGGCGCACATGTGCTCGGGCTCATCGCAGGAAAACGGTTTCAGGATCCGCTTCGGGAGGGGGCGGAAGTGGTTACCGGATCCACGCACAAGACATTTCCGGGACCGCAGGGCGCGATTATTATGTGTAAGAAGGAACTTTCAGACCGGATCGATGAAGCGGTCTTTCCTGGCACGGTGAGCAACCACCATCTGCACCATCTTGCAGGACTCGGGGTCTCGCTTGCAGAGATGATCGAGTTTGGCGGGGATTACGCATCTGCCGTGATCGCAAACGCAAAATCGCTTGCGCAGTCATTGTATGAGCGAGGATTCGACGTGCTTTGCGAGCCGCATGGGTTTACAGAGTCGCATCAGGTTGCAGTCGATGTAACGAAGGTTGGTGGCAGTATCAGAGCCGCAACGAGACTCGAAGAGGCAAACATCATCGTAAACAAGAATCTTCTGCCAGGAGATACGGTCAGCGTCACAGACGAACCGTCCGGAATCAGGATCGGGACGCAGGAACTGACCCGCATCGGGATGGGCACGTCAGAGATGGATGCGATCGCTGATTTCTTCAAACGGATCGTGCTCGACTCCGAATCGCCTGAAAGCGTCATAGACGATGTGATCGAGTTGAAGGGCGGGTACCAGAAGGTCTGCTACTGCTTCGATGAGACCGATGCGTACGGTCTTCCAGCCGGGATGTGAGTCTTGCAGAGCCGGCAGATACCTTCCAGCCCCGATGCAGAGAAAGAATTTAATTAGATTCATCCGCAATCATAATCTCATGTACTTTCATCTGATCGGCAACTTCAACACGAGCGCGCCCGCAGATCAGGCAGATGCAGACGTATCAGCCCTCGTAAGCGAGGCAAACGAGACGTTGCTGACAAAGGGCGCGCCAGAAGGGAAAGGCGCAAGAATACTTGACTTCCGGATCGAAGATCAAAAGATAAGGGTCGAGATCGAGTCGGATCAGTACGTGCGCGCCCACGACGCGATTCTCAGGTTGAGAAAACCACTTGCAACCCTTCTTGGAAAGAAATACCGCATAGGGATCCGGGGAATCGAGATCGAGTCTTACGTTGCGAAGATACCGTCAAAAAATCCGGTTAAAGCAGAAAAAATCCCCTACGTCTCGAATATGGAGTTTGACGGCGACGAGATCACCATCGAGATGGAGATCGGGGAATCCGAGATCCAGAACAGGATACCCGATCGGATCATCACACTCATCACGGATAAGATCGCGGCAGAGGGGTATGGTGGGAAGGAAGAGCACTGGAACCTGCTCTGGGAGAGCGCAGAAAAGACCATCGCGTTTAGGGAAGACCCGACACCGGAATTGGTCAAGCGGAACTGGATCAAACACGGAGCATCCCGCGGGCAGTGGATATACGGTCCTGAGGCGACCCGAATCTTCCGCACCTTCGAACAGATCGTAAAAAAGGAGGTTCTCGATTTTCTCGGATACCAGGAGATGATCTTCCCGAAACTCGTGACGTGGGATGTCTGGAAGAAGTCAGGACATGCGAAAGGCGTCTATCCTGAGATCTACTACGTCTGCCCGCCAAAAACAAGGGATCCTGACTTCTGGGTGGAGGTTTCTGACTACTACAAGGTCACTCACGAGATCCCGCTCGACCTGATCGCTGAGAAGATCGACAAGCCGATCGGAGGGCTGTGCTATGCCCAGTGCCCGCCGTTCTGGCCCTTCCTGCAGGGAAAGACGATCGCGGATGATGCGTTTCCGCTTCAAGTATTCGACCGATCAGGGACGTCGCACCGGTACGAGAGCGGCGGCATTCACGGCATCGAGCGAGTGGACGAGTTTCACAGGATCGAGATCGTCTGGATGGGGGCGCCAGAACAGGTTGTAGAGGAGTCGGAGCGCATCCATGAGCGGTACAAGTACATCTTCGAGGAGATACTCGAACTTACGTGGCGGAAGGCATGGGTTACGCCGTGGTTCATGGCGCAGGAGGGTCTGACCGGAACCGCCGGGAGCGAGAAGGTCGGGACGACCGATTACGAGTCGTTCATGCCGTACCGGGACGATTGGCTTGAGTTCCAGAATGTGAGCGTGAACGGAGACAAATATCCTCTTGGGTTCAACGTAAAAGCACAGAGCGGTGGTGAACTTTGGAGCGGATGTTCCGGAGTCGGGCTTGAGCGCTGGGCGAGCTCGTTCTTTGCGCAGAAGGGGCTTGATTACGAGAACTGGCCAGAATCGTTTAAGGAGATCGTAGGCGAACTGCCGAAAGGTTTTGCGTTTATGTAGTGGCAGTCCGGGGTCAGATCTCGTCGGATGTTTCGGGTTTTAAATATCCAGAAAAACCAAAGTCCCAGTCCAGCACAGCGCGATGTGATCGCCACCCCGGCGGCTTTGAGATATTGCTGATAATCGAGCGAAGAAGCCATGCCTCCATCGCTCCTGCACCGGAAAACCCGGATGACGCGGATCAGTATAATCTCGTGATGCCGACACGCCACATAAAGTTTTATCTCCCGAACATCCCAAGTAGAGAGCAATGCAGGAGTCACTGATAGTTGAGGAGTTTGCGAATGCGGGATACCAGGTCAGTCCGGATGCGGTCGCGCTGATTGGCTCTTACAGCGCGCCTGATACGATCGTTTCTAAGGTGCTGCAATCGCTTGATGATTCGGTGCTTGTGGTGGGCAGGGAGCATCTCAACCTCGATTGCGTGAAGATTCCTGAGAAGCCGACAGATAAATTGGCGGAGAAATTAGCAGAGAAATTATCGAAACCAGCCGATGCGCCGGCAGTGAACATACTCTCGGATATCAGCAATGAATCGACGTGCGTTGGCGAATACTCTGAGTTTGTACGATACTTCCGCGATCGTTACACGCGGTTAAGCGGCATCATCAGGGGACGGATTACAGCACGCCCGATCGAGTCGCTGCGCGCGAGGCACAGCGGACGGGAGTATGACAGCGTCTCGATAATCGGCATGGTCTCTGATGTCAGGACGACATCAAACGGCAACAAACTGCTGGAGATCGAGGATCCTACCGGCTCGTTCCCTGTGCTGGTTCGCCCATCCGATCGCGATATATGGGCTATCGCATCCGGCATCGTTCATGATGAGGTGATCGGGGTCACAGGTTCGATCACCAGAGATGGGCATCTTATGATCGTAAAGAGCATCGTGCTGCCGGATCTGCCGAACAGGTACAACCAGACGCTCCCTGGTAGGGGACAGGGCATTAACGGCAGTGAACACGGTAACGGGGACGGTGCGGCTGGTTGCGCAGCACTGATCTCGGATGTGCATATCGGAAGCGATACGTTTCTTGGAGACGCGTTCTCTGATTTCATCGACTGGCTCGGCGACGGCTCTCTGCCGGTGCAGTACCTGATAATAGCAGGCGATCTCGTGGACGGGGTCGGGATATACCCAGGGCAAGAGTCTGAACTGGAGATCCCTGATGTCTACGACCAGTACCGATCTGCGGCAGAGTATCTCGGAAGGGTTCCAAAGAATATCAGGATCATAATAGCGCCCGGCAACCACGATGCGGTGAGACTGGCAGAACCGCAGCCAGCGCTACCCGAAAAGATCAGGTCGATGTTCTCTGATGATGTGATCTTTACTGGCAATCCCGCGCTTGTCGAGATCCGCGGCGTACGGATCCTGATCTACCATGGGCGGTCGATGGATGACCTGATCGCAACCATCCCGAAGATGAGTTACCAGCGTCCGGAGCTGGTCATGATCGAGATGCTCAGGCGCAGGCATCTTGCGCCCATGTACGGCGGCAGGGTATCGATTGCGCCTGAGAACTCGGATCATTTCGTGATCGACCGGGTGCCGCACATCCTCCACTGCGGGCATGTCCATACCATCGGTATCGACCGCTACAAAGGCGTTACAGTGGTCAATTCCGGAACATGGCAGTCACAGACCGACTTTCAGAAGCGGATGAACCTCGATCCTGTGCCTGCCCATGCAACGATCGTCGATCTTGCGACGCTTGGCACGAAGATGGTCAAGTTTGCGTGATCGATCCATATCCCTATCGCCCATATCTCCGCTGGCGCTTCTGGTAGTCCCGCATGATCCTTAAGAAGTCCAGCCGCCTCATATCAGCGAAATTCACATCTGTGAAATACAGTTCGGAATATATCGTCTGCCAGATCAAAAAATCAGTCAGGTGCTTTCCACCTGCACGGATGACCAGATCAGGATTGTGCCTGAAGAGGAGGTGTGATTCGATCATATCCGAATTGATATCATCGTAATCGATCTCTCCACGCTCCACCCTTCTTAGAATAGCCCTTATCGCATCGGTGAGTTCGAGTTTCCCACCATACCCGATCGAGATATCGAGTTTCACCTCCGGACGTCCCTTTCCGATCGGAATCGTCCTCAACCCCTGATCGTCTTTTGTGTATATCCTTGCGATCAGATCGGTTCTCGCAAGTCTGTCGATGATCTGCGAAGCCGCATCCTCTCGCAGGGGTCCGTCCACGATCACAGCGATGTACACGATGAGCGATCCGATGCCGAGATCTGCGCACCACGAGACAAAGGATTGCAGTTGTTTAGCCCCGCTCGGTGCGAAGAGATCGCCCTCTGTAAGCGCAAGCGTGAGCCCGACTGGTAGTTCACGCTTTACGATCCGGGAGCGCAGTCGGTGCTCGTATATGCGTTCGTAGATGCGCTGGAGCATGACTCGATATTGTGGCGGCGAAAGGGTTATTGGTTGTGCTGTGTGGCACAATCGAAAACTCGTGAAGTCATTTGATTTTTGGACAGTGGCAGAGGAAGCAAAAAAAAGTACGGATCGAAAATCCCATAAAGAACCGTGTAAGTCATACGCTGGCTGATATAATGAAGATAAGGAACGTTTCTTGGATATAATCCAGAATATTCGATTGGAAATGGTATCAGGGAGCTTATTTAGCTCCTAATCGCCCCATCTAAATTGTTTTGTTGCTTTTGCAAGCTTTACCTGACGTCCGGTTTCATCCATATCCTCGATGGTGATGATCACATCGATACGGTCCCCATCATCAGGTATCCTCTTGAGTTCGGATACCAACTCGTATTCACCGGGACCCGTGTAACTGGCAGACCTCCAGTAACCGATGAAAGATCCCATAGCTTGCGGGTTGTGGATGCATTTCATATAAACGCCCGGGGTATTCATCGGGACGTCCTGGTATTTCCGTAGTACGCTTGCGGTTTCGGTGGAAACATCGATGCTAACGATCTCCGGATTACCATCATCGTTCTCTGTGACGAGCACCTTTGCCTTTATCACTGTTTTCCCATCGGATATGCACCCGGAAGCAGCGATCAGAAGAACAAATAGTATCACAACTGCTCCAGTTTGTCCCATACAAGAGTAAACAGTCTCATATTGCTATTAAGTTTTTCGGTATTTGCGGCTTCGTGTAGTCCCAAAGGTGGGGAATAACCCAAAAAATAACATCGGGCTACCCATCACCCTGCAGCCCGCATCATCTCCCGCACCCGCAGCCCGATTCCTGCGATCACAGCAACCACCAGAAGCCCGATCATCGAATAGACCGAGAGATGCGGAGCGACCACATAGATCACCAGATACGCGAACAGAAAGACTGTTCCGAGCAAAACCGAGACCCCGATCGGATCTCTCCGCACAGGCTCTCCGGGATACTCTCGTATGCGGGTGTCAAGCATCGCTTTCGCACGCTCTCCAGCCGCAGACGCCCCCTCTGAGATGTTCAGAACCCCGAGACAGAGCTTATCCGCAATGATACTGAGCGCTTCAATCGGGTTCTTGCTGAACCAGACCGCGAAGTCCTTAACAGCCAGCGTTGCATCGATCGTCCATTGTGTGCCGCGTGCGAGCGGGTTGTGGAGGGCCCACATAAAGAGCACGGCACCTTTGCGGTAGAACCAGTCGGTATCAAGGCTGATCGTGGGCTCGCCTGCCAGTTTCTTGATGAGCAGCAGGAATGCCACATAAGTGAAGAGCAATAGTTGGATCGTTCCAATTACGTGTGCTGGTGCGTAAGGGTGATACTCAACAGATTGGAACGGCAGAATCCGGTACAGAATCTGTGGGTAGCAGCCAAGCAGCGTGCAAAGGAAAGCGGTAGCGCCCATCCCGAGCAGCATGTTCATCGGAGGATCCTTTGCTTTGATACCGGCGTCCTTACCAAAGAAGACAAAGTACGGCAGTTTCAGGCCGGTATGCAGAAACGTTCCGACAGCAGCGCATCCGAGCATCAGAAAGATGATAGCATTGTGATCGAGTGCTGCCGCATGGATGATCATCGACTTGCTGATGAATCCGTTAAACAGCGGGAATCCTGATATGGAGAACGCCCCGACCATGTAGAGAATCATCGTCAGCGGCATCACCTTGTACAGCCCACCAAGCTCGGTCAGTTTGTTCTTACCAGTCATATAGATCACCGCACCCATGCCCATGAAGAGCAGTCCCTTGTAGAGGATGTGGCAGAATGCGTGTGCGGTTGTGCCGTTTAACGCCATTGCTGTGCCAAGCCCGATACCGCAGACCATATAACCAACCTGACTGATGATGTGGTATGCAAGAAGTCTTCTGATATCGTTTTCAAGCACGGCGTACACAACACCATAGAGTGCCATGATCGCACCGAGCCACATCAGCAGTTCAACACCTGCAAAGCCTCTTGCAAGCACGTAGACAGCGGTCTTTGTGGTGAACGCTGTCATGAAGACCGCTCCTGTGATCGTTGCCTCCGGATACGCATCAGGCAGCCACGCATGAAGCGGCGGGACTGCGGCATTGATCAGGAAGCCGATCAGGATCAGGATCGTGCCAGGGCTGCCGTAGTCGAATGCATCAAAGGCGATCGATCCATCATTCCCCTGTATATACAGGATGATCCCGCCGAGCAGGATGACGCCTCCTGCGACATGCACCATCAGGTACCGAAATCCCGCATCGATCGATGCCTTTCTGCGCCGGTACCAGACAAGGCAGACCGAAGACCATGCCAGAAACTCCCAGAAGATGAAGAGTGTGAAGAGATCGCCTGCAAAGACGACGCCAAGCGCACTCCCAACATATATGAAAGCGGCAACGTGCTGTCCAGTCTCCTTTACATGCAGTGCATAGAGCGTCATACAGAATGCAGCGATTGTAAAGACGTATCCGAAGCACTTGCTGAGGAGATCCACCCTGCCAAGGACCAGATCGTACTCCATGAAATGATGAATCCAATATGTGCCTTCCTGCATGTACAGAAGATTGAAGAACGCCAGAGCGGGAATTGCAAGAAGGTACAGCTGTTTCAGACGCCCCGGGATGAGCGGTATCAGAAGAGCCCCTATGATGAATATGGCGGCCGGTGGCACGGTTACGATATCATTTATCATAGTAATCCTCCTCTACCATGATTCCGGAATGCCCGAATGCTTTTGAGAGTATGATGATTAAGATGCAGCAGACAAATCCGTATATCGCACTGAATACCGGTATCTGCTCGAATGCGAAGCCCTCATGCTCCTCACCATGATCCGAGGCAGCCATCCCGTACTGTACGACAAAACCAAGCAGGCAGCTGATAATAAGACTGACATAGAGCAAATAAACCATCTTTTTCACAGTTTCTGGATTTTCCAGCCATCTTTCTAAGAACCACATCGTTAGATCCCTCCTGTAACATTTGCAACCGCTATCTCGACGATATCAAGAAACATCATCGGCGCGTCTGGCCAGATCCCAATGATGATCGAGATGATCGCGGTCACCACGAGCGGCACCAGCATGGTTAGCGGCGCCTCCTTATACTTCAGTTCATGGTCCGGCTTCTTGAAGAACGCGACATATATGACCGGGAAGAAGTACGCAGCATTCAGAACCGCACTCACAAGCAGCACCCCGATAAGCACCATCTCATGCAGCTCAGCAGCACCCAGGAGCAGGAACCATTTGGTGACGTATCCGCCGACCGGCGGCATTCCGATCATGCCGAGAGCTCCAACGGTAAACGCAATCATCGTGATCGGCATCTGTCTGGCGATTCCGTTCATATCGCTGATGTTTTCCTTCTTAGCAGTCACGATGAGAGCGCCTGCACACATGAAGAGTGTGATCTTCATGAACGCGTGGTACGGGATATGCAGCATCCCGCCTGTGATCCCATGCGGGGTGATCAGGACCGCTCCGAGCACGATGTATGACAACTGGCTCACTGTCGAGTACGCGAGCCGTTTCTTGAGGTTGTCCTGCATCAGTGCGTAGACCGAGGCGAGAATGATCGTTATCGATACGAAATACGCCATGTAGAGCCAGATACCGCTGTCTTGCATCAGATCGACCCCGAAGACGTAGAGAATGACCCGTACCGCGGTGAAGACGCCCGCCTTCACAACTGCCACCGCATGGAGAAGTGCGCTCACCGGAGTCGGCGCAATCATCGCGGCGGGAAGCCACGCATGAAGCGGCATGAACGCGGCTTTTGCGCATCCGATCATGAACGTTATGAACAGGATGATGAGTGTCGTCTGCGGTATCGCGTCCATTCCCGCGATGCCAGCAAATGAGAACTCTGTTGTGCCGGTGTAGTGGTAGACCACAACAATCGAGAATAGTAGTGCGACACCTGCGATCATCAGATACGTCAGGTACTTCCTGCCCGAGCTTATCGCCTCAGGCGTCTCAATATGCGCAACGAGCGGGTATGTCGAGATCGTCAGTAGTTCATAGAACAAGAAGAGCGTGACGAGATTCGCTGAGAACGCGATTCCAACGGCTGAAGAGAGCGCTATTGCGAAGCAGAAGAAGTATCTGGTCTGCGCATGTTCCTTGAGCGACCGCATGTAACCGATGGAGTATGATGTCACGAATATCCACAAGAACGAGGAGGTGATCGCGAAGAGTATTCCGAATGCGTCAACCTTGAATGCGATCGGAAGATTGGGGAGCATCTCAACAACCGTGTAGGTGATCACATTCCCTTTGAGTATCAGCGGAAGCATCGAGATCACGAGCCCGAACTTGATAAATGCCGCAACAAACGTCCAGCCCTCTCTCAGGTTCGGGTATCTGCCGGATGCGAGGATCAAGACGGATGCGATCATCGATACGAGCACAGCAAGGAGTGGGGTTATTGAATTAATCTCTGTAACCATCATGATCACCTCAGGGCACCCCGCCCAATCCAAGCAGTGCTTCTGATAGCGGTTCAATCACGTAGTGCACCGGATAGTACGCGAAGAATCCGAAGAATACGCAGAGAACAGCCAGTATCACCATCGGGACGAGCATCGTTAGCGGCGCCTCATCCCTCTTGATGTGCTCGATCTCGTGCGGGTGCCCGAACCAGATGTTGTCGAAGATCCGCCAGAAGTAGACGATGTTAAGCAGGCTTGAGAGCAGGATGACAAAAACAAATATCCACTGACCTGCGTCCACCGATCCGAGTGCAAGGTACCACTTGCTCGTAAACCCTACAGTTCCGGGAACTCCGATCATCGAGAGGGCAGCGATCAGGAAGACGGTGGTTGTCACTGGCATCTTCTTTCCGAGACCTTTGAACTGGTAGAGGTTTCTGATGCCGGTCTTATAGAATATCGCGCCCGCCACAAGGAAGAGTGCGCACTTCATCAGCGCATGGTTTAAGATGTGCAAGAGTCCGCCCTCCATCCCGATCATGTTTGCAAGACCGACTCCCAGAAGGATGTATCCGATCTGGCTGATGCTTGAGTATGCAAGCATTCGCTTGATGTCGCTCTGTGCAATCGCGAGAACTGAACCCACGATGATCGCAAGCGCTGCTGCCCATGCGAGGATGTTTGTCATCTGGGTCATATCGATCACGAAATCGGGTGTGAAGACGCCGAACATGAACCGGATCATCGCATACGCGCCGACCTTGGTCATCAGTCCTGCGATGAGCGCGCTTGCTGTCGATGGTGCGTGTGTGTACGCATCAGGAAGCCACGCATGGAGCGGGAAGAGACCGACTTTGATGCTAAAGCCCACCATGAAGAATGCGAGTGCAGCAAGAACGACCTTACTCTCATAGACACCGGGGAGGATGTTTTGCATGTCCGCCATGTTCAGCGTGCCTGTGACCGCGTAGAGGTAGCCGATCCCTAGAAGGATGAACGATGCCGCAACAGTTCCCATGATCAGGTAGTTGAAGCTTGCGACAACGCCGTCCCCGCGGTCGCCCATCGCAATGAGCGCGTAAGCGGTGAGTGACGAGATCTCAAGGAATACGTAGAAGTTGAAGATGTCGCCCGTGATCGTCATTCCCATGAGTCCTGTTATCAGGAGCAGGAATACAGAATAGAACGGGGTTGTCTTTCCGGGAACTTCCTTTTTAACACTTTCTTTCGAGTATATCGAGACCATGAACGCGATGAACGCGATTATCAGGCAGACAAACCCGTTTAAGAGGTCGATCACGTATTCGATTCCAAACGGCGGATCCCAGCCACCGAGTTTGTATTGGATCGTTCCTGAGTTGATTACGGTTACGAGGTTGTTTCCCGCGATTAAGAGAACCACAAACATCGCAAGCACCACCCAGTACCACGGGAGTCTGCGGTCGATCCATCCGATGATCGGCGTCAGGAAGCCCGCGATCAGCGGGACTACGACTGTGAGCACGGGCAGATGGGGTGCGATGAGGTCGAATCCGGTCATCGCCTGACCTCCTGTCCATCGTTAAATTCGTGTGATTCGTTCAAACGTGCTATTCGTGATCCCGATGGGATTTCTATGGTGTGTTCTGGCACGTTTTTAACACGAATTTCACGAATAGACGAATGACACGAATATATGGGCATCAGATTAGTGATAACTGCAATCGAACCCATCATTGGCGACTCACCTCCGCGACTCCTTTCTGCCGTGCATGTTCCGAAAACTCGGGCTGGAGTTTCCTTCTTGCCGCAAGGATCACGTCCTCCTCGATCGACCCGTACTCATTATAGATTCTGATGATGAGCGCAAGTGCAACAGCGGTGGTGCTGACTGCAACCACAATCGCGGTCAGTATCAGGCAGTGCGGAACCGGGTTCGTGTAGATCACGTCAGCTGCGTGTTCTGCGCCGTGCCCGCCCACGAGAATCGGCGCGGTGCCGCCTTTGACGTCTGAAAGTGATATGTAGAAGAGGAAGATTGCGGTCTGGAAGATGTTTGCGCCGATGACCTTCTTGATCAGGTTCTTCTTTGCGATCATCGCATAGAACCCGATCATCATCAGCGTTACGTATATCCAGTAATTGTACTCGGCATAGACGATATCGATTACTCCGCTCATTCTTCTGCCCCCTCTGGCTCTGATTCAGGCGGCGATATGTCGAAGAAGAGCGAGATCATAACAGCAAGCACGGTGATCCCGATCCCGATCTCAACCAGATCGATCAGGTACTTGGAGACCTCGGCAGGATCCGGCAGGAGCGGGACTGCGCTGTACTGGAGAAACATCCCGCCAAAGATGATGCAGGCAAGTCCCGTCGCTGCATAGATGACAAGCCCTGTGCTTGCAAGAATCTTGTCGAGAGCATCAGACATCTTCTTCTTCCCTTCAGCGATCCCGAAGATCATCGCATAGAGGATGATTGCTGCTCCGAAGATCACGCCGCCCTGAAAGCCGCCGCCAGGTCCGCTTGCGCCGTGCATGATCACGTAGAGCGCGAAGAGCTGGATGAACGGGACCGTGATCCGCACGACCGTCCTGATGATCACGCTCTCCTGGATTCTGCTCATGTTTCACGCCTCCGTAAGAGCAGTATGACTGCCATTCCCGCGGTGAATATCACTGCAGTCTCCCCGAGCGTATCGTAGCCCCTGTAATTGGCGAGGAGGGCTGTTACGATGTTTGTTACGCCAGACTCTTCAAGAGAGTTCTCGATAAAGTACTGCGTCATCGGAGCCTGGTACGATGGTGAGTTTATGTCGCCGAACGCAGGCAGGTCCTGCCCCGCGTAGATCAGCATCGCGCCTGTGATCACGACCACGAAAAGTGCAAGCGTCTTCAATCCTCACTCCTCCCTTCGGTTCTTGCAAGCGTTGCGATGAAAAGAACAGTGGTGATCCCCGCGCCAACAGCAGCTTCTGTGAACCCGACATCGACCGAGTGCATCTCGACCCAGACGATCGCCATTATCAGGCTGTAGGCTGAGAGGATGATAATCGATGAGAGAAGGTCTTTTATCGAGATTGCAGCGATTGCGCAGACTACGAGGAAGAATAACATCGTTATATCGAGTATCCAGATCATCGTTCTTCACCTCCGTCTTGATCGTCTCCGCCGTCATCGGTGTTGCCAGTGTTGCTGGTATTGCCAGTATCGCCTGTGTTCATCCACTCCACCCGGTCGTCCAGTTTCCGCCATGGTTCGAGCCCGACGTCGTACGCGGCTTTCGCGATCGCGTGGGTCGAGGTCGGGTTCGCAAGGAGAATAAACATGATCAAGAACAGTATCTTCACGCTGACGAACGTCGCGCCCCCGTAGACGATCAGTCCGACCAGCATCAGTCCTTCGCCGAGCGTGTCGCACTTGCCTGTGGCATGCATCCTTGAGTAAAAATCAGGGAACCGCACGAACCCGATCGTTCCTGCGAGCATGAAGAACGCGCCCACGAGCAGGAGCAGGATTGTAATCACATTTGTCAGGTTTATTATAGTGTCAGACATTGTTTCTCCTCCTCTTTTTTAGTACCTCGTCGCTGCTATCGTCATAATAAAGTTAAGAATCGCATACAAAAGCGCGATATCAAAGAAATCCGGTCGTTCATAGATGAAACCGATCAAAACCAGAAGCACGATCGTCTTTGTCCCGATCACGTTCACAGCGATGATCCGGTTGAAGATTCCGGGTCCCTCGATTCCGCGGTAGAGCGACACGAAGCTTGCTATGACTATCAGGAGTGCCATCGCCAGAAAGACATCCACCATCCCTATCGTTCCGAAGAGTAATGCGCCGGCCATACATCAGTCCTCCATGAAAATGTGAGCGATCCTCCGTTCCATCGCGCCCTCCAGGAGATCGTCAGCAGGCTCCTTTGCTATCGCGTGGACGTAGAAGACATCGTCCACGATGTCGATTGTGACCGTGCCCGGCGTGAGCGTTATCGAGTTTGCAAGCGCGGTGCGCGCCACATCGCTCCGGAGGATCGTCTTGAACGTGACCACCTGTGGGTCGATAGGCATCCTGGGCGAAAGAGCCCGTTTTGCGACATCGATGTTTGCAAGCACGATCTGGTAGATGAGCCACGGGAGATAAGCGATGAACCGCACGATCTTTGTCAGGGTGTGGTTTCCTGTGCCGGTGAACAGAAGATCGTGGGATGCATAAGCCACTATGCTCGAACACACGATTCCTGATCCCACATGGAACGTGTCGAAGTGCGCTGAGAGCAGTATCCAGAAGGCGAACACGATGATGTACGTTGCTATGAAATGTTTTATGTTCATGTTGGATCACCCGAGGTTGGTATCGTTTGGCATGGTGTTTGAGTAGTTCATTCTCTCTCCACACCTACGAATGCACATTGATATATATTCTGTTGGCACTTAAATCAAGTGAATGCACACCGAGACCGGAAAAGTGGGCGATCACACTGGAATGGTGTGTCACATACCCACTCCGGGACGATGATGGAGATATACCGGACTTAGGCACACCATCGCCAATGAGGCGATCCCAAAAGATTTAATAAACCCAAATGATGCTTATAGAAAAGCAGTGGTTACGTCCGCACACACATAAGGAGGCGTTAAGGATGGCACGAATGAAGAAAGTATCAAAGAAAGAGACAAGACCTGAGAGGGTTGCTGCCCTGGAGGCGCGGATCAGGGATATCTATGCAGAGTACCGTCATCTTCTCCCGGCGGATTATCGGTGGGAAGACGAAAGCTCCAGATGGACTGAACTGGTCTACTGCATATTCGCAGAGCTTACGAAACATTCATACAGGGACGCGCGCAGACTGGCAAACGAGATTGCAGACTTAAACCTGCTGGACGTCAAGGATCTGGCTGGAATACCGATAATGGACGATGGCATGGTCAATCCTGACAACTCGCGTGTGAGAACCATAACAGACATCCTTAAATCAAATGGCGTAAGTGAGGATGAGATTAACAGATCGCTCTCGGCAATCTGCAAGGTAGCCCAAGCTATCCAGGAGAATTACGACGGTAAGATACAGAAGTTCCTCAGGAAGTACGGTCACGAGATCGTCAATGATTTCGACTCGCACGTCTCGTTTTCGGAGGTGAGTAAAGGCACCCAGTCCAGAATCCTTGTGAAATGGATCCAGAACACGCTTGCGATGCCTCTCACATTCTCAAACGTATATACAGTCAGGTTCTGCGAGAGGAAGGGTGCCAATTACTGGGAACTTGCAGAGGCGGCAGACAATATCGGGATCAATGCAGCAGTGCTCGATGACCTGCTTGAGGTATACATCGTGGACATAGAAGGAAAGAAGATATAATCTGTAGTGGTCAGTTGGATGCACAACACCGCGACTGACATAAATGACATTCAGTAGGAAATACAACCACATAGGACATCGAGGATCGATTTAAAAACTCTGTATTCTCTGCGGTTAAATCCGGTGACTTTTACCGCTTGTGTGGGATCGTTCAGACCATCATCAGTCATACTTTAAGATTCTATGCAAACCCGGGTGTGGAACCGAAGGTTCACTCAACCACAAACTCGCAGTACGGATCGCCTGCGCACATCTTCTTTCGCCGGCTGATCGCAGATTTGCGGTCGATTGCATGTACCGTGCCTGCAAGATGGCACTCGCAGATGGTATCGGACGAGCATAAGCCTGCAAGCACATCAGAGTATGGGCAGTCTATGAGTCTCAGCACAGGTTTTCCATGTATGTTGCGCAGTTCAGCATGTGTGCCAGAGAGCAGACACATCAGTTCGATCGTTGCCAATGGTGTCGCAGTCGCACCACCAAGCTCGCTCTGCAGCATCTCCCCATCCAGCAGTCCGGCTTCATAGCAGGCATGACGGATGATTGCATCCCCTTGCTCTGACTTACTGATCCTTTCGAGTACGCGCCAGAGTACCTTATCCTGAATACTGCTCTTCTGCCATTTTTTCCTGGATGTTATCCCGATTAGTTTCCAGTTTCTGGCAAACGCCGAGTAACGATCCGGTTTGTGATAATCGCCACCCATGATGGTCAAGACCTGATAGCCGAGTACAGCATAACCAGAATACCCGGTATTTCGATCAGTAATGCGATTGTGCGTGCCATCGGTTCCTCGACATAGTCGGATAGTACCAGTCCGACAAATATGTCGAAATTGCTACCGAATATGAAGATGAACATTCCAATGGAAAGCATCAGAAGGTTTTTCTGGTGCGTATGGGTGTAAGCCTCGTATATGAACAGTATAAACGCGCCCCCGAGCAGATACACGGTTGCTGCCAGTATTGCCTCGATTGTTGTGATCATGTTAACCCCCCTTTATGATGGTTGAAGATGCCTCTTTATGCCGTTTCGTGGTCAGGATGGTGCTCGAATCCAGAACCCCATTGAGATCGTTGATCGCATGTAGCACATGCTCCTTAAGCGAACTGATGTCATGGGTGCGCACCTTGATGAACAGGTCGTACGGCTCAAGCAGTTCGTATACCTCGACGACATCCTCGATCTTCTGCAACTGGTTGATGACCGCGATCCTCTTCGTGGATTCGATATTGATCCCGATGTACGCTGTGACGTTCTGCCCGACAGCTGCCGGATCGAGGATGACTGTGAACCGCTCGATGATTCCTGACTCTTTCAGTCGATTGATTCGCTTATGCACCGTCGAAGGTGCAACCCCCAGTTTCTGCGCGATCTCTGTGGTACTTGCCCTGCTGTTCTTGCAGAGGTGACAGAGAATCGAGCAATCGAGATCGTCCATCATTATATGATGGTTTGCCATACATGATAAAAATTTGGGTCTCTGGTATCTCGCGTTGCAGTGACCAACACTTATAAGGAGATTGCCCATTTTATCCAAATCGCTACACTTTAGTTCCAGGTGTTTATCGGGAATTTTATCGGGTTCTGTCAGTTTTTATCACGAATTACACGAATGGACGAATGCCACGAATTTATTCTGGTTTAGCATTCGTGAAATTCGTTTATTCGTGAAATTCGTGATCTCCACGTCCCCAACACATCATGGACACAATTTATCTACGAGATGTTTGCAATGCGAATTACCAAAGAGCCAAAAATTTCGGAATAATGTGTAATTGAGTTCACTCAGGTTTCATTACGCAGTTTCGGTTCGGAGATACTGTCGCGAACCCTAACATTTATCTACCATTCGATCCAACTATAATCATGGAATTCGGGAAATCGGTTACAGGTTGTTTGAATTCACTCAGCCATCCATCCCCTCAAAATATACCGTCTCGAATTCCATTTCTTATTTTTAAACCTTTAGATGGAGATTGACATATATGGCTATTCGATTGGGATTTGTAGTATCTGAGTTCAATCGTGACTTGACATACCAGATGGAACTCCTTGGACGAGAACACGCAACGTTTCTTGGTGCGGAGGTCGTTGAGACTGTCATGGTTCCTGGCGTGTATGACATGCCGCTTGCGATCAAGAAACTCGTATCTGACGAGGGGATCGATGCGGTGGTGACGATCGGTTGCGTGATCGAAGGTGCAACCGGGCACGATGAGATCGTGGTGCAACATGCAGCGAGGAAGATCATGGACCTCTCGCTCGAATCCGGAAAGCCGGTCACGCTTGGCATATCAGGTCCAAAGATGACCCGCATGGAGGCGCATCAGCGTGTGGATTATGCGAAACGTGCGGTCGAAGCTGCGGTTAAGATGGTGAGCCGGATCGGCGAGTAATCATAGAAGCCAACCGCCCCGGGCTGCTTACAGCCGCACCGCCCAAGTACGATAGGTATAACTGGACTTGAATCAGTATTCTAACAATATGATAAGGTGGTAATCAATGCACAACATCACACGCACAGGACTAATATTCACACTCGTTGGTATGATAGCCATTGCGGTTGCAAGTACCATCGCTATACAGGATACGATGGTGCAGCTCGGGATATGGCTGGTTACGCTGATTCTGATCAGTTATGCGGGGCTTAACGTGGAGCGGCGTGCTCCCGACGAAGAAGCCAGACTGATATCCGAGAACAGCGAACTAAAAGAGGCAGAAAGGGGGAAAAACGAGTTCTTTACAAGAACCGTTGAGGAACTGCGCATCCCGCTGACATCGATCGATGGGCATGTGGAACTACTTCTGGATCAGCATCTCGGCAAGATAACGAAACAGCAGAAGGACAGTCTGTATGCTGTAAAGCAGGAGATAAACCGCATCACACGGATGATCATCGATATCATCGAACTCGCAAATATCGAGACCGGGGATATTGCACTTAAAAAAGAAGAGATTTCGTTTGGCGGCATCATACACGATGTGACTGACCGGATGCAGCAGACGGTCGAACTCAAAGGATCCACGCTTACCATGGACGTACCGGAGGATCTTCCGGTGATCAGCGGTGATCATGATAGGCTGACCCGCGCCTTTGCAAACATCCTCATCAATGCAATAAAATTCACGTCAGAAGGACGTATCTCAGTAGCCGCGCATGCCAAGGACGGCGAGTTGCTGACATCGGTCTCGGACACAGGCATAGGAATTCCTGAGAATGCGATCGATAAGATATTCGATCGGTTCTATAAGGTGGATACCGCGTCGAGTGGGACCGGTCTCGGGCTCCCGATGGCAAAGGAGATTATCGAGATGCACGGCGGGAGAATCTGGGCAGAAAGTAAGGAAGGAAAGGGCAGCACCTTCTCGTTCACCATTCCGGTCAATGGGTTGTGAGGATGCTCTGACATTTTTACATTTTTTGTTGTGGTCAAATCAATCCCGCACAAGCGGTAAAATCCACCGGATTTAACCACAGAGGACACAGAGAGCACAGAGTTTTTAAATCAATCCTCTGCGTCCCTCTGTGCCCTTTGCGGTTGTATCTCCTATCGATGTCATTCATGTCAGTCGCGGTGTCGTGCATCCAACTGACCATTACACATTTTTACATTTTTTCGCAGATCAGAAATCGAAGAGAGAGGTCTGCGGCTTCTTCTCCTCTTTTTCCTCTTTTTTTGGCTCCTTACGAGGCTTTTCGGGTTGCATACGAACCTCAGCCCGCACCGCTCCAGCCACCTCTTCGTAAGCGCCAAGTCTGCCGAACGTCTCGATGTGCTCTGACGTCTCGCTTTCGGTCATCTCCCGCGCTTCCTGGTGGATCGTCTTCACCTTCTTTGTGCCCTTCTTGCTGCCGGTTATGTATGCAATCTCATCAAGGTCGAGATCCATCCGTGCTGCAAGGGGCACCGCATAATCGCTATTGGAAAACAAGATCTTGATGAACGGAAGGACGTTTAACCGTGCGTATTTCTGGGAGACGTGACATGCCAGACCGATCTTTTCCGATACCGCATCCCTTATCTGGCGGCTCGTTCGGGTGCTCCTGAGTCTGCGCCACCGCGATGGTGGCATGAACCGCGCTCCTGGGTATTCGCGGGATTTTGCGACCGCAACACCGGATGACATGATCGCGCCTGCATACCGCCACATCCGGTAGTTCTGGCGGAGCTGGACCCTGCCGAGAAAGAGATCGGCACGTGAAAGCATGGCAAAGCCGCGTGCCATGTCGGCGCCGCGATACTGTGCAGGCAGGTTCTCATCGATCCACTGGATGAGGTCATCCGGGGTCTCATCTATGTTGTACGTTGCATTCAACGCCTCTTTGATGTCAGTTCCCTTGAATATCTTCTTTAATGCATCGAATATCGTGTCTCTTGGATCTCGTGAAGATGTGACCACGTCTTCGACGTGCAATTCGCTTTTCCCTGCCGCCACTGCCTGTAGATCGTTGATCGCACTCCTGACATCGCCATGCGCAGTCTCTGCGATCTTCTGAAGAACATCGATATCGCAGGAGATCTCCTCGTTCTGGCATATCTTATTGAGTACCGGGATTAGCGACCTGCTCTGCATCGAACGAAAGGCGATTGGCAGGCACAGGTTCTTGATGCTCGGCGAAACCCCGTACAAATCGTTTGCCGTCAGAAGAATCGGCTGCGACGTGTCTTTGATGATCCTGGCAAGCGCCTGCGCTCCGCCCCGGTCGGAATTGCCATGGATGTTGTCTGCCTCATCGAGCACGATCAACCTGATGCCGCCGCAGAGCGCTGCCGTCCGGGAGGCGGATCCAGCGACCTTCTGGATCGCAGCCGCGGTCCGCTGGTCACTCGCGTTCAGTTCGATTACCTCCCAGTTAAAATCATGTGCAAGTGCATAAGCTGCCGTTGTTTTGCCAATTCCCGGCTTTCCGTACAGGATTACCGCTTTCTTGTCAGGCATTCCGTGTTTCCACGCTTTAGCCCACGCGCAGAGGTCGCTCACTGGTTTGTTGTTGCCTGCGATTCCGGAGAGTGTTTTTGGTCTGTACTTCTCAGACCACTCGATACTCTCATCTGGTTTGTAGTCCTGTGCATCATCCGGTCTGCTCATCGATAGCCCCCGCTGCAACTTTTCCTGCGCTCAATCGCCCGAGATCGCGGTTCCAAACTCTCTGGTACACTCGTTTTGCTCTAACATCCATCAGGTGGATCGCTGGCGTCATCTTCTCTCTTTCCATCTTCTCTCTTTCCGATACTGCGAAGGACATTATGGCACCCCCGTCTCAGGTATGGCAAACTTATGTATGGCTGCGCCCTGATCAAAAAGATGTTGGTCACCAATCACATCCGATCCGGCTGCACCAAGGTCTTGCATGTAATATAACCGAGCATCAGACAGTGTAGAAAGTTCCACGGTTTCCGGTCATCCGGTGTCAGCCCACTCACCCGATCACGTGCACAGCAGCCGCCTTAAACGACACGCAGACCGGGCTGCCTGCAGTAAGCCCCATCGCTGCTGCGGATTGCTTCGTGATCAGCGCAACGATGACGACCCCGCAGTCGATCTTGACGCGTGTCAGCGCTCCGTACGGAGTCATCTGCGTAACCGTCCCGTGAAATGCGTTTCTCACACTGCTCTCGCGGTGATCACGGTCCCCGTGCCGGGTCTGGAAAGCCACAGCACCGACAGACACCGCAACATCCTCGGGACGCAGGCAGACGCGTACGTGTTCGCCCGCGCTGTAACCGGAAACTGCCTCCACGACATGCGCCCCAACCTCGATCGTGGCAAGCCCGCCCTCGTTAGAGGCGACGATCCCTGAAAGGATGTTCTCGGTGCCGACAAACTCGGCGATCTCGGCATTCGCGGGCGAATTGAATATCTCTTCAGGCGTTCCTGCCTGCACGATCCGCCCCTTTATCATCACAGCGATACGGTCAGCAAGCATCATCGCCTCGGCCTGGTCATGCGTGACATGGATCGTCGTGAGCCCTGCCTCGTGGTGGATCCTCTTTAGCTCGTCCCGAAGCATGTTCTGCGTCTGGTTGTCAAGCGCAGAGAGCGGTTCGTCAAGTAGGAGGATCTCAGGGTCCACAACGATTGCCCGCGCAAGCGCAACCCGCTGCTGCTCTCCGCCTGATAGCGTCAGCGAATAACGGTGCGAGAGGTGGGATATGCCGAGGAGATCCATAATCTCCTGTACTCTTCTTCTTCGCTCATCGCGAGGGGTTTTTTTGAGCTTCAATCCGAATTCTATATTATCTCCCACGTTTAAATGCGGGAAAATCGAATAATCCTGATAAACAAATCCGATCTTCCGCTGTTCTGGCAGGAGGTCGGCAATGTCTGTTTTACCGATCATGATGCTGCCGCTGTCAGGATGGTAAAACCCCGCGATCAACTCGAGCAGCAGCGTCTTTCCGGATGCGGTCGGTCCCAGGATTACGAAGTACTCCCCCTCTTCGATATGCAGATCGATGTTGAGTGAAAACTCCTTCCAGTTTCTCGATAGGTTTTTGATCTCGATCATTGTTCGAACCAGAATAGTCTAAGCTGGTAACTCATCAGGCAACGGAAACTAGGTCTTTGTGTACCATCGCGTTGCGGTGACCAAAAACCCGAAGACTTTTTGATATTTTCGAAATAGGTTTTTCGGAAAACCACAGAGGACACAGAGTGACACAGAGGGGGCGAAAGATAAAAATAACAACTCTCTGCGATCCTCTGTGCTCTCTGTGGTTTAATCTTCTTTACCATAACCGGATCCTCCGGAAGAGTGAAAAAGTGCATGCACTCGCGAATTACCAGAGAGCCCGGAAACTTCCCTATACGGTACCAACGATATGATGTCCGGTAATGCCCTACGCAATGACGCCTTCATAGACATAAGTCCTGCCGATTGGCGTATACAACTCCGTAGTCCTCTGTTTAAGCTCTGACCGGATCTCTTCTATCTTTTTGTGGACTTCTTTCGTATACAACCTTTCGCCGCACTTTTCACATACACCGGCTTTAATTCTCAGGATCGCCACATCGTTTCCACCTTTAACAATCTTCTCCACATATTTTTCTACTACTTTTCCTCCGCAGATGGGGCAAATTGGAATTAACATCTTATCTACCACGTAAGACAGAATAAAACAAATCATCGTCCAGTATCTCATCATTTGCAAGTTCCTCATCCGCATGGTCTGTCATGTTGATCCTCCCTTTTATTATCGCTGATTTTATCTTTTCTAACATAGCCATCTCTCGTTTATCTCTACTAAAAAGATTTGTACCTTCTGTCTTTGCGGACTCTTTGGATATCTATGTTGTTTCGAAGTTTTTGTCCGGACTCCGACTTAAGGCAAAGTCCAGTTGCACCCTATTCTCGATCATACCGCCTCCATCCCGCGGAGATCATCCGCAGCACGATAAACACGACAAGACAGATCACGATCAGCAGGACCGCGACCGGACTCGACGCAGAAAGCCCGTACGAGATGTAGCGCTCGTAGATCAGTGTTGGCGCAATCATCGGGTAGTATGCGATCACGATGACGGCTCCGAACTCGCTCATCGCCCGCGCCCAGCATAGAATCGAGCCGACGAGGATGTGCCTGGCAGAGAGCGGAACCGTGACCCGCCGGAATGCGTCCCATGACGAGGCTCCGAGCGATCTGGCAACGTTCTCGAGGCGCGGGTCAACGCTCTGGAACCCCTCCCGCGCCGAATTGATCAGGAACGGCACAGAGACAAAGAGCATCGCAACCACAACTCCGGGGAGCGCATCCCTGAACCTGACGATCGATGATAAGGGGTCGCCGATCATTCCATGCGACCCGAAGACCGTGAGAAGCGCAATACCCGCCACCGTGTGCGGGATGATGATCGGGATATCGATGATGCTCTCGACGATTCCCTTGCCCGGAAAGTCGCGTCTTGCAAGGAAATATGCAAGCGGCACGCCGAATACGAATGCTATTGTGGTTGCGGCAAGTGCCGTGTACATCGTCAAGAGGATGGATTTGATTACCGCAGAATCGTTGACCGCCTCGATCAAGCCCGACCGGTTGGAGATGAGTTGCCCGAAGACCATGTAGAGGAGCGGGGTCAGTATGAATGCGAGTATTACGAGACCGAACAGTAAGAAGACGGTGAGCATGCGGTCGTGTTTTGGGGTCAGGGTCTGCATTGTGATGCTCAAGCCATCCCACCCCCTAAATGAAATTCGGGGGCATCCACGAGAATCTCTTTACCAACCATTTGTTTCAGTTCTTTTTCAAATTTTTTAGAATTCCTATCGTTTTCTTCGTTGAAATATTCTCCAAGAGCTATTACAACCTTTTTAAAATCACCAAAAGGGATATCGGTTTTCATCTTGTTTATAATATTCAAAGAAACAACAAGTTCCTTACTATTACTATTGGGATTTTTATGGTCTAATGTCAATACTAAAGCATCATCGAAGGTACGAAGAGTTCCATCTTGAATATTAAATTTCCCAATTATTCCAGTGTATGCGCATTTAAAACAGCTTTCTTTTTTCTCCTCACTCTTGCTATAATAGGCACCCCTCAATGCTTTTCTTACTTCTGCCATTGGGTATTTTGGCTTATTCTGATATTTACTGACCACCTTATGGCATGCTTCGCATGAAAGCGATTCTCCAAAATGTTCATCACCGCAAATATCACATCGTTTCATGCATATGAGAAGTCCGAACTAATCCTACATAGATATTCTCCAAAATCAGAAGCTCTTCGCCCCTCACCCCATCTCCACCGTCCCCCGCACCCCTTCCGGCACCTCTCCGCTCCCAACCGCAGGCACGATCGGCGGCTGCCCAAGATCGACAAATATCTGCTGCCCTTCCGGGCTGACCACCAATTTCACAAACTCGAGTCCCATCTCGGGATCCCGTGCATTCATTGGAACCGTGATACCATATACGACCGGCTTTCCGGTAACAAGATTGCCGTTTGCCTGCACGACCTGAACCGTCCTGTACGTATCCGCATACGTGACGCTGGAGAGATCAATCTCTACTGGCAGTTCCAAAAACGACTGACCATGCTGTTCTGCAACGCTTCTGTAGATGAAGTAGTAGTCGATCTCCTGCGCATCAAGACCCGCGATAAGTTCCATCTCCATGCTCCGGACCATCAGTTTCGCAGACGGATCGATGCTCTCTGATGCTGGCATGTTAAGGGTGTACGTACCGTTTGCCGCGTCATAAACCATCGCCATCGCAGAATTCGCCTCGATCAGGTCCTCATAGATCATATCATCGCCGTAGTGCGCCTCTGCAAGCTGGATCGTCATCTGTGACCTGTATCCGCACGGATCATCGTTCGGATTCGAGAACCCGAACCTGACATCATCCCTCCTCAGGATCTCGTACCAGTTGGAAGCGTTGATCTCGTCAGCGTACTTGCTCTTCTCGGTATACGCAAGCACGATCTGGTTTCTTGCAAACTGGAGATACCAGTCAGCGTACTCGGGATACATCATGCTCGGAATCAGCGAATAATCAGCAGACGCAACGACGTCCGCCTCTTTGTGAAGTTCTGTTACCTTCCTGATGGTAGCCGCGCTGCCGGCTGCCTCGCACTGCACATCGATACCCGGATGTGCTGCCTCAAAGACCTCCTCGAGTTTTGCAAACGGGATCGAAAGGCTTCCAGCGTGGAGTATCGTGAGTGTTCCGCTATGCACTTCCGGAGTGGCGCTGTCATTGACATTGTCGTCTGTCTTCGTGTCGGTATCCGTACCTATACATCCGAGCGCGATAACGCTGCAAAGCATTATCATTATCAGGATTGCTGTTTTTTTCATTATATTGCCTCTGTTGAACTGAACTAATCTTGATTCACACATCCCGCTTAAGTACCTTTCGTTTGTGAAACGTGATAGTCAAACAAAATAGATTGATACAATCGATACGCGCCAACCCTCCTGATCAGTTGGCGCTCTGCATGATCGGTAGAGTCAGCTCCGGTATCTCGGACTCCTGTACCCGATACTCCCGCTGCATCCGGTTTCCACGCCGTTCAAGTAGCTCGCGGTTATACATCCTTGCAAGATACGTGGAGACTGTGCTCAGGTTGATCTGGCCGTAGATACGCCCGTAATGCGTCTTCACATCTGTTGATGTGAACCACACATGAGGATACTCGTATTTCAAGAACGATTCGAGGCGTTCCCTGACCGATAGCGGTGCGGACAGCGGGGCATGAGCGACAGATCGCTGATCGACTGCGATCTTTGGTTTGGTCTCGGTCCCGGCTGAAAAGTCTTTGATGTACTGGATCATAGCGCCTGCCCAGTCATCACCTTCCCATTCCGTGGCATCATTACCGCTGTCGGTTGTGATCTTCAGTCGGGACCTGATATAGGGCGGGTCATCTGACTCAGAAACACGTGCCGATACCGAACCTACGAAACGGATCAGTGCATCCACCCAGTCGTCACCGCTTGGCTGGGTCGTGTACCGTCCATCTCTATCGGTCGTGATTTCAAGCCGGGACCTCATGTTTTTTCCTCGATGATGTCACCATCCATCCCCTCAGACGTCTGGTGCTGCAACTGTGATCCAGTGATCACAGAACTGCGCGGGCCATTAACAGTGTGAATATGTGATCGCCTTGTATATAAACTTTTGGGATGATTAATCCTGTAATTCTAAAATATTTATGATGAGCACAATGATACCCCAATATCAAGCCAAAAGTCGGTACAATAATCGACTTCATGAACTTATACATCTTTTCACTCAAACAAATGCCTCTTCATCCTATGCTTATTGCAAAAGTACATTCGTAGCATTTACATCAGTATCTGGTACTAACCCCTACTTAAAGTTTGTTTGAGATTGCCATAGTTGCAATCCGGTTAAATGTAGAATAACGTAATTTCCATAGATTCCAATGGGTTTCACACTACGCCTATAAAACATGCGTACATGTTCGAGTAAGTTGCTGCGATTAACGAGTATCGTGCGGAGTTTAAAAAAAAGGTCTATCGGTACAAAAGATCGGTAATCTGTGTAATCCATGTTAATCTGTGGTTAAAAACCCTTGCCAGCCACTGATTTTATCCACAAGTTAATCGAGCATGCTCAAACATGCACACGCATCACCAGCGTAAGTTCACAGAATAACATCGCGCATTCTCTCAAGAGCGCGCATAATATCTGATTCACTCGTCGCATACGATATTCGGATATGCTCTCTGGCGTGCTCGCCGAATGCGGATCCAGGCACCGTGATCACGCCGTGCTCAGCAAGTTCCGATGCGACACGATCGCCATCACCGACGCGCGGGAAAGCATAGAACGCGCCAGCAGGGGTCGGGCACTCGATACCCATCCCCAAAAGTCCCTTTATCAGGATGTCCCGCCTCGCCTTAAACGCCTTTCGCATATCCTCCACACAGTCCTGTGAACCTGTGATTGCCGCAAGCGCTGCTGCTTGTGCGACTGAGTTCGCACATGCCTGCACATACTGGTGCACCTTGTGAAACTGCTCGATGTATTCCATCCTCGCTGCAAGGTACCCGAGACGCCAGCCGGTCATGGAATACGTCTTTGATGCAGCGTTTACTGTAACTACATTGTCTGTGAACTCTGCAGGACTTGCGTGCTCGTTTTCGTAGATGAAAAACTCATAGACCTCGTCAGATAGAATCGTGAAATCATAATCCTCGGCTAGTTCGGAAAGTGCCTGTATCTCCTTTCGCGACTGGACGGATCCGCACGGGTTTGACGGCGAGTTCACAATGATAACCTTCGTATTTTGTGTGATGTGCTCAGCCACTACATCAGGATCGAGGACGAGATCAACGAGCGGAACGCCAATCACCCTGCCACCTGCGATCTGTGAAAGCGCGCTGTACGAGACAAAACCCGGATCAGGGACCAAAACATCATCTCCCGGCTCAACCAGTGCTTGCATGGCTATGTGGAGCGCCTCGCTTGCGCCTGACGTAACCATGACTTCATCAGGGCTGACAGAGATGTTGTTGTCACGCAGGAACTTCTCAGAGAGCGCGTTTCTAAGTTCTGGGATGCCTGCGCCCGGTGTGTATTTGGTATGACCGCTCCTGATTGCGTCTATCGCAGCATCGCAGATATGACCCGGTGTCGGGAAGTCCGGCTCACCGAGTCCGAGATTGATGCTGTCCGTGCCTGCCGCCTCGAACATCTTCCGGATGCCAGAGATGTCGATCTCTGAAACCCGGTCTGTGAATGATCTCAATTGTTTACACCTCTCTTCTCAGGTCTCTGGTGACTGCCCGCGTTTATAACCTACTCTGCCCGCAGAACTCCTCTTCCAACAAGCACCCCTGTTGCTGCGGCATTTACGATGTCTCTTGAAAGCCCGGTGCCATCGCCTGCGGCAAAGAGATTTTTGACACTGGTCTCCATATTCCGGTCAACATCGATCTCCATCGCATAGAACTTGATCTCTGGCGCGTACAGAAGCGTTGAATCGGACGCTACCCCGGGTATGATCTCATTTAGTACCTCAAGCCCTTCGATGATATCCATCACGATCCTGTGAGGAAGCGCCATCGAGATATCACCCGGTGTCACGTCCTTGAGCGTGTTTACGACCTGATTTCGCAAAATCCTATCCTCAGTCGATCTCCTGCCCCTCCTGAGATCGCCCATGCGCTGGAGTACGGGCTTTCCACCTCCGATAGTGGTTGCGAGTTTCGAGATCGAGATGCCGTATCTCGTCGTATTCTCGATTGGGTGGGTGAGACTGATCCTGACAAGGAATGCGAAATTCGTATTTTCAGATTGTTTGTTCTTCATAGAGTGCCCGTTCGTGGCTATGAATCCAGGATACTCCTCTTTGACGACAAAACCGTTTGCGTTTGTGCAAAACGTCCTTACAAAGTCGTCATACCGCTTGGTATGGATGTGGAACTTTGGATCGCGGTTGATGCGTGTGACCGGATCCATGATGATCGCGGGCACCTCAACACGTACACCGACATCGATGCTTCCGTAACTGGCAGCGATTCCGTGCTTGTCAACCATCTCATCCACCCAGTTTGCACCGATCCTACCGGGTGCTGCGATCACGTATCCTGCCGTGATAGTCCTGCCGTCACCGAGAACGACTCCCTTGCACTCGTTATCGCTGATGATAAGGTCAGAGACATTGGTATTCAACAGAAACTCGATCCCCCGCTCTACAAGACTCTCCTTGAAGTTTCTGATGACGATCGGAGCATTGTCCGATCCGATGTGTCGCTGCGGTATATTGATGAATCGCGCCCCAACCGATGCAGCACGCCGCTTCAGCCGCTCCACAACCGCTCCAGTCGGATCGCTGATCTCATCGGGCGCCCCATATCTAAGAAAAACCTCATCCACATGATGGACGACCTCCCATGCCTCTTCCTTGCTGCCGGTCAGCATGGCAAGATCCCCTCCGATATCAGGACGCAGATTCAGCGTGCCGTCAGAGAACGTTCCCGCGCCGCCGACCCCGCACATGATGCCACATGGCGTGCAGTGCACGCACACGCTGCTTCGTTTCATCGGACAAGCGCGCTCATCGATATCCTGCCCGCTGTCGATCACCAGCACACGAAGATCGGAATCTGCCAGTTCGTCTGCTGCGAACATACCAGCGGGACCTGCGCCGATGATCACTACGTCATAGTCATTGGTCATCACATCTCTTGTTGGCAGGAGGATATATATCTGTGATGGTGGGGTCGGTCCGGGCGCTGGTGCATCTCGTACTTGACTGATATCTTGCAGCGGGACTGTCACCTTGCAACGCCTGCCATAAGACCGGAAAAATGAAAAACAAAAGTGAAGGAATCGCTACCTTCGTTCGCCATCCCTGCACTATACGTCTACTCTCTGCGCCGCATCACCGCATACAGCGCCGCAAGCACTCCTGCTGCTGCGAAGACCGCGGTGAACCCGGGCGCATCCTTCTTCGCCGTCCCTGCCATCGTGCCTTCCGCCGCCGGTGCAGTCGTCTCTGCCGCCGCGGGTTTCGCCTTCGTCTGTGCTGGAGTCGGTGTCACGTGCTCGCTCGGCGGCGCAGCTGTCGCGGTTGCTGTCGCCGATGCTGCCGGTGCTTCTGTCGCGGTCACAGTCGGTGTTGGGGTCTCGAACCATCCCGGCGGATATGTGCCGCCTCCGCCGCCGGTTGGTATTGAACCGACGAGTCCGAAGGTACCCTCGAGTCCTTCCAGTGCCTGCTCATCGCTGACGCAATCTGCCGAGAGCGTTCCGGTGCCGGATGCATTCCACGCCCATACCGTGATGTTTACCCATCTGCCTGGATTGACGGTCTCATTTATGGACGTGTTTATGGACGTGTTTATGGTGCCGTTGTACCAGACATCGTTTACGCTGACGTTGTATGAGTCTGTGACGTTCCCGAGGGGTTCGCCAGCAGTCCAGCTGTAGTTCACCCAGTCGCGGCATGTGGTGTTCGTAAGGTTTGTGGGGTCTGGCGGGATGTATGTTGCCGATGCCAGAGCAGGCGAGATGCAAACCGCAAGCATTGCAGCAGTAAAAGCGATTAAGATCACGCTGTTGCACTCTTTCCGAATGCTTCTACTAACTTTCATCATCCCGCGCCCCTGTTTCCAATCATGCCCGCCCGCTGCTACCGCGGCGCAGACGGATGCCACAAGCGTGTGCGCACGAGTAAGCATGTCGGATGTAGCATTTGCAATCGTTTTATTCTGT
>DAOURL010000074.1 GCA_030625165.1 Methanosarcinales archaeon
TGCACATCAGGGGTTCGAATCCCCTCACGTCCGTTTTACACACAAGAAGGGAGTTTCCATGACAGGGATCATCGTATACACAACCAGCGCATGTCCGAAATGCAAGAAACTGAAGAGCTATCTAAAATCAGCAGCGATCGAATACACAGAAGCAGATATGTCTATGCCAGTCGCGCTCACGGAACTGCGCGCAAACGGCGTGTTCACGATGATGGCACCTGTTCTGCAGGTCGGGGATTCGTTTCTGACCCTTGAAGAGATGTTTGACGGGGATCGGATCAGAAAGGACGTGATCGATGATCTGGCGGGGCGCGCACCATGAAACGTCAATGCCATCCGCAGGAGACCGTGCAGCAGACGCTTGACTGGAAGAGCGTGCCGCAGATGCCCCGGGTTCGGACAACGGACGGGCATGTGATGGACTGGGACAGACACGCAATCGTAGCCCAGCTCGTAAAGGAGACGCAGCTTTCCAAGCAATTTTACAGGATCGATCCGATAACCGAAGAGGAGGCGGGAGAGATTGCGAAAGAGGTGGAGGTGCGCATCAAAAAGATCGGTCTGAAACACCTGTCAGGTCCGCTCGTGCGTGAACTTGTCAACGTAGCCCTCCTCGAGCGCGGGCATCCCGAATGGCGAAACATCTCAACGAGAGTGGGGACTCCAGTGTATGACGCGCACCAGATCGATGTGGGCGCAGGGTTCGAGGCAAAAGAGAATGCGAATTTACAGGAGAATGCAGAAACTTCGCATAAGAAGAAGGCAGACAAGATCTCGAAAGAGCAGTATCTGCTCTTGCTGCCGCCGAAACTCGCTGATTCGCATCTGAACGGGGATATCCACATCCATGATCTCGAGTATCTCGGAACGCGCAGTTTCTGCATGGACTGGGACCTCAGGTACTTCTTCTATTACGGGCTGATGCCGGATGGGAGCGGCACGAAGTCAAGTGTCGCAGGTCCTGCAAAGAAGGTAGAGGTTGCGATTCTCCATGCGGTGAAGGCTCTCGGGAGCGCACAGACGAACTTTGCGGGCGGTCAGGGGTTCTACAACTTCCTGACGTTTCTTGCGCCATATCTGGAGGGAATGTCCTACGAGGAGATCGAGCAACTGATGCAGATGTTCGTATACGAGATGACCCAGATGATGGTCGCACGCGGAGGGCAGCTCGTCTTCTCGTCGGTCCAGCTGGCTCCGGGCGTTCCAAAGCTCTGGAAGGACAAACCGGTCGTATACCGTGGAAGAATCCATAACGGCGATCCGGATCAGGCGCCGCTTCGGACATACGGCGAGTTTGAGCGCGAGGTGCGGATCTCGTTTAAGGCGCTGATGAATGTCATGCTTGGAGGCGATTACTGGGGCAAGCCATTCAATTTCCCGAAGCCGGAGATCTCGATAGAACCTGATTTCATAGAGGAGGACGAGGAGTTTAATGCGAAACATCCCGATCTTCCGACTTATTCCGAACTGTACGATCTCGCCTTCGAACTGGCAGCAAAGTTCGGCGCCCCTTACTTTGATAACCAGCTACCAGAGTATCGTGGTGCTGGAGAGGGTATATCGTGCTACCAATGTTGTGCTTACAATTTCTCATCAAACGCAGATACCGACGACGATTTCGATGATAAACTCATCTTTAAGGACGGGAAGCATTTCTCGATGGGGGCGTGGCAGGTCATCTCAGTAAACTGCCCGAGAGCCGCGTACCGGGCGAACCATGACGATGAGGCGCTGTTTAATGAGTTGAAGCGGCTGATGGACACAGCGGTACAACTCTTCAAGATCAAGAGGGAATGGATGAACCAGATCGTGGATGCGCGGCGGATGCCGTTTGCTACACAGCGCCCGCTGGATCCGATTACCAGAGCGAAGGGGACACAGGCGGTCGATCTGGAGGGTCTCGTGTACGAGATCGGCGTCGTCGGAATCAACGAGATGGTAGAGCACCATACCGGGCACCAGTTGCACGAATCAAAGGATGCGTGGAAGCTTGCGATCCGGGCGATGACCGAGATGGAGTTCTATTCGAAGCAGCTCTCGGAAGAGCATGGTATGACGATCGCGCTTGCAAGAACGCCTGCTGAGACGACTGTGGGGCGGTTTGCCGTGGCTGACATACTCGATCCTGAATACACAGAATGTGCAAAAGAGGTTGTCAAAGGCGACCTTGCTCGGGCACTCGCAAGCATCCATAAGACAAGGGACCTCCCGATATACTACACAAACGGCACGCACGTTCCGCCGGGTGCTGGCATCTCGCTTGCAGAGCGTATAGGGCTTGAGCACGTCTTCTTCCCGATCGTGGATGGCGGCAACATCATGCACATATTCCTTGGCGAGAGCACGCCCGACCCAAAGGGGCTTCGCGACTTCGCGATGCGGATCGCAAAGAATACGCAGACCGGCTACTTCGCATTCACAAGGGACATGACTATATGCACGGACTGTTCCCATCTCGCGCCCGGATTAAAGGACGAGTGCCCGAACTGCGGGTCAACGAACGTGGAGCAGTTGTCACGGGTTACAGGTTATCTCCAGGCGGTATCCGGCTGGAATGCCGCAAAGAAGCAGGAACTCGAGGACCGGAAGCGGTACGGCGAAACGGATATGGTGTAAGCACGATTTTTTCACAAAAAATCGAGTAAAACTGCCCTTCGGGAGGGGTTTTGTTTATTCCTCCACCCGAAGGCGCTGCTGAAGGGGTCATAAGTTTTTGAATGCGGAGCATCGGCGGAGCCATCAAACTTTTGTGAAAAGTTTGCACAAAAACTTAATACCACAACATCGGAATCAATGTTTAAGAGGTGCATAACAACATGGCAAAAATATTGGGAATTGATCTTGGAACCACAAACTCATGTATGGCGACGATAGAAGCCGGCGAAGCGACTATCATACCAAACGCAGAAGGTGGAAGGACAACGCCATCTGTGGTAGGCTTCTCAAAGACCGGGGAACGTCTGGTAGGGCAGATCGCAAAGAGACAGGCAATCTTGAACCCTGAACGGACGGTTTCCTCAATCAAACGGCATGTCGGTGAGAAGGATTACACCGTAAACATCGACGGAAAGGATTACAAGCCCCAGGAGATCTCTGCAATGATCCTTCAGAAGATGAAGAGCGATGCAGAGGCGTATCTCGGGGAGACGATCACAGAGGCAGTGATCACGGTGCCCGCGTACTTTGACGACTCGCAGCGGCAGGCGACAAAGGATGCCGGAGCGATAGCAGGATTCGATGTGAAAAGGATCATCAACGAGCCGACCGCGGCTGCGTTTGCTTATGGGATCGACAAGACCGAGGGCGAGCAGACCGTGATGGTGTACGATCTCGGAGGCGGCACATTCGATGTCTCGATTCTGGAACTGGACCCAAGCATCGGGACGTTCGAGGTTAAATCGACGTCCGGGGACACGCATCTTGGCGGAGATGACTTTGATCAGGATATTGTGGACCATATAGTGGCTGAATTCAAAAAACAGGAAGGACTCGATCTCTCCAAGGATAAGTCAGTAATGCAGCGGCTCACCGATGCTGCCGAGAAGGCAAAGGTCGAACTGTCCACGGTGGTCACAACCGACATCAACCTGCCGTTTATCACGGTCGGTCCGGACGGGCAGCCAAAGCATCTGGAGATGACACTCACACGTGCAAAGTTCGATGAACTGACCGCGGACCTTGTGAACCGGACGGTGGGACCGATGGAGGATGCGATCAAGAGCGCGGGGCTCTCGAAAGAGAAGATCGACCGCGTGCTCCTCGTCGGAGGCGCAACCAGGACGCCGGCGGTCATTGCTGCGGTCGAGCGGGTCACAGGCAAGAAGCCGTACAAGAACATCAATCCTGATGAGGCGGTTGCAACAGGTGCTGCAATCCAGGGCGGAGTGCTTTCAGGTGATGTGAAGAAGGATGTGCTCCTGCTGGACGTGACGCCGCTTACGCTCGGTATCGAGACGCTTGGCGGGGTTGCAACGCCACTTATCGAGAGGAACACAACGATTCCAACGAAGAAGAGCCAGATATTCTCAACAGCGTCCAATAGCCAGCCGTCTGTCGAGATCCATATCCTGCAAGGGGAGCGCGGCATCGCATCGGCAAACGAGACGATGGGACGATTCATGCTCGACGGCATCCCTCCTGCGCCCAGGGGAATCCCGCAGATCGAGGTTACATTCGATATCGATGCAAACGGCATCCTTAATGTGACTGCAAAGGATTTGGGCACAGGAAAGGAGCAGTCGATCACGATCAAGAAGCCGGGAGGACTGTCCGACGAAGAGATCAAGCAGATGGTCAGGGATGCAGAGGATCACGCGGAAGAAGACAAGAGAGTGAAAGAGGCAGTCGAAGCGAAGAATACTGCTGAAGCTCTCGTAAGCTCGGCAGAGAAGACCCTCAAAGAGGCAGGCGATCTTGTAACCGCTGACCAGCGGGAGAAGGTCGAGAAGGGCATAGAGGAGCTGAAAACTGCGATCGAGGGCGCGGACACAGAAGAAATGAAGAAGAAGACCGAGGAACTGACGGAAGCGATCTACCCGGTCGCAGCTGCTATGTACCAGAAAGGTGCGGAGGCGGCACAGGCGGCTGAGGAAAGCGGAGCAGGAGCCGCAGAAGCAGGCGAGGATGACGTGGTTGACGCAGATTACGAAGCAGTGGACAGTGATAAATGAGACTTTCTCGAAATATCAGTTTCTCTTCCATATCGGTCGCCGATGACCCGTTTAGCTGGGCTTACACCCTCGAAGAGATCGGCTTTGGCGGCTGGGAGGTTGTATGCGAGGGAAAGCAGGCTCTCGATAGCCAGAACCTTGTGCGGATGCGGGAGGTCTGCGAGACGACAGATCTTGCGATAACGATCCATCTACCGTTTTCAGACCTGAATCTTGCCAGCCTGAACTATCCGATCTGGGATGAGGTACTTCGGCAGTTAACGTCGTGCATCCGGGTTGCTTCAGAGTTTTCAGACCTGATGGTCGTGCATCCGGGCTATCTCTCGCCGCTCGGGATGCAGATGCCGGATCTTGCATGGCAGCAGAACATCGCAGGGCTGCAGCAACTCTGCGACTTTGCAGGCGACCTCGATGTCAGACTCGCTGTCGAGAACATGCCGAGGATGGATTTGATCTTCGGAAAGGGGGCGGACGAAATGGCTGGCATGATCGAACTTGTGGACCGGGAGAATCTAGGTATGACGCTTGATGTCGGACATGCGCACACGAACGGGGTACTCTCAGAGTTTCTCGGGATGGACGGGATTGTGCACGTCCATATCCATGACAACAATGGGCGTAGGGATGAGCATCTGCCGATCGGAGAGGGAACGATTGCGTGGGCGGAAGTGATGGGTGAACTGTACAAGCGGCATCGCGGGTGCAGGTTTGTGATCGAGGCGCGTGATCTCGAGGAAGGGAAGACGAGTCTTCTGTATCTGCAGGAGGTGGTGTGATGGTGTGCGAAAGCTATCACGACTCGCTGATCGATCTTCCGGAACGTCCGGTCAGCGTCGATCCTGAAAATAATAGGGGTGATATGTTTGAGTGAACTCGGGGAAGAACTGTGGATGATGGGGTGAAAGATCATGAGACGGCCGGATGGAGGGGGCGCATGGGATGTACTCAGCAAGTATGCTGGAACAGTTGAAGGACCAGAAGATTGGTCAGAAGAGCGTGACCATTATCTGTACGGGGTTTCCAAGAAAATAGACGGTGTTCAAGATGCTTAAGCAATTAACGCTGTTTGAAGACGAAACAGAAAACAAGACCAATCATATAGCTGAGTCTTATACCGGGATTTATGGAATGCACAAATATTGGTCCAAAAAACCCTACAATATTTTACAAGATTTTATTTTGCGATATACAAAAAAAGGAGATATAGTGATCGATCCTTTCTGCGGTTCTGGGATCTCGATAACGGAATCTATTTTTACAGGGAGGAAAGCAGTCGGGATAGATATAAACCCATCTGCGATTTTTATAGCAAAACAGATGCTCAGCAAGATACCCGTAAAATTAATACAGGACGAATCCGCCATATTGGAATCTGAAATTAAGGATAAAATAAATTCTTTCTATGCTGTACGGAGGGGGGGCGCAAAATTTGTAGGAACGCATTTTATCTGGAAAAATGATAACTTAACAGAGGTCTGGTATAAAAATGATACAAAAAGTAGAAGAAAAATTATTGAAAAGCCGACAGAAGACGATTTGGGATTAGCATCATCTTTTTCTTATGAGAAAATACCTTACTTTTATCCGAAGGACAATTTCTTTCATAATTCACGGATCAACACAAATCGTGAAAGTCACATCTATGACTTGTTTACCCCACGAAATTTGATGGCGTTATCGCTTCTGATGGATAGAATAGAGAAAATCGAAAACGCTGATATCAGGGAATTCTTCAGGTTTTGTTTCACTGCTTCGGTCGGACAAGCCAGTAGGATGGTTTTTGTCGTCAAGCGACGGGGGAAGTTTAATGGCAAATTGAAGGAAACCGAGAAAAAGGAGGTAGGTAGTTGGGTAATTGGCTACTGGGTGCCGAAAGAAAATTTTGAAATAAATGTATGGAACTGCTTTGAAAACAGGTATAGAAGAATTCTTAAAGCAAAAAAAGGTCTGGAGTACAAAAAATACCTGATTAATGAAGCCAGCGAATTTGAGGAATTATTAGACTCGAGAAACGTACTTCTTTTAAACGCTCCTTCTCAAAACGCATTAAAAAAGATACCGGACAATTCTGTAGATTATGTAATAACGGATCCACCACATGGTAATCGGCAGCCGTATTTAGAGTTAAGTATGATGTGGAATAGTTGGCTCAAAAAGGATGTCGATTATGACGATGAGATTGTAATAAGCGAATCCAAAGATAGAGAAAAAAATAGATATGATTATTTTGAGTTATTAAATAAAGTCTTTGCTGAAATTGAGAGGATATTAAAGCCGAACCATTACTTCTCTTTGATGTTTAATAGCCTGGACGATGAAACATGGGTAAATTTAATTGCACATACAAATAGGCTTAATTTGGAGTTGAAAAAGGTCGAAACTTTGGAATATTCTGCTAACTCGGTTGTACAAGACACTCGTGGAGCCGGATTAAAAACCGATTTCATATTGACATTCAGAAAAAATCCAGACAGGATTATCAAGAATATCGAACTAATCTCTGCAAAAAAGAACAAAGATTACTTTGTCGAACTAATAGGGGATTATTTAGAGAATTACAAAGAAAGGGGCTTGGAAACATACCAAATTTTGAATTTGCTGATTTCTGACTCGCTACCACAGGGCAAATTTTTCAGACTATCAGAAGTTTTAAATATACTAAAAACATCTTTTAAAAGAGAAGAAAATAAGTGGATAAAGAGAGGGGCATAAATGGATTTGAAACAAGAATTTAGAAAATTAAAAAGATACTATCAAGAAAACGCTTTTGAAAAAATATTCGATCATGAATTTGGAATATATTTTCTTAAGATGCGTTCGATATCAAGGAGCAATATTCTGAGGGAGTTAGCAAATAGGTTAAAATTCGATGATATCTGCAGGGGGTGGTGTGATGGTGTGCGAATACTATCGCGACTCGCTGATCGATCTTCTGGATCGTCCTGCCCGTATGGCTTCTGGAAAAATAGAGGCGATATGCTTGAGTGAACTCGATGAAGAACTGTGGATGGGGTGAAAGATCATGAGACGACCAGATGGAGGGGGCGCATGGGATGCACTCAGCAAGTATGCTGGAACGGTTGAAGGACCCAAAGATTGGTCAGAAGAGCATGACTATTATCTATACGGCGGCTGGAAGTTATCCGAAGTGGCTAATACAAATAAGGTGAAAAATGGCATCTATTAGTTTATCGGATTTGCCGAAAGGAATGGAGTTTGAAGAATACATCTCTGCTTTTTTTCAGTTAGGTGGATATTATATTGAAAGGAACATCATCGAAAGGGACGTTGTAGAGGTCTTAGAGTTGGACATCATCACCACAAATTATAACATCTTGCCTCCCGAAATTAAACTTATTGAAGTGAAATCAGGTGGTTGGGGCTTCCCGGATATATTTAAAATCCGGGGTTGGATGGATTATTTAAATATTTCTGAATGTGCATTAATTGTTAATGAAGGAAAAAGAGACATCGATTTTTACAAAAAGAAAGTTAAGGCACTAAATATAGATTTGGTGGTAATTCCGGATTTAAGCGAGTCCAAAGAAGCGTTAGCTGAATTTATGAGTAATGGAAGTATTGAAGATGTGGACATTTCGACTTGGAGATTCTCTTATTGGGTTGAACGGAATTTATTAAAATGCCTAACTCAGAAGAAAAATTCCCACACAGATAAAAAATGCTTTAAATCGTTGACAGAGTACCATCTTAAAGTAAACAGTGAAATATTTTTTATTGAGAATATTACCGAAAAAGTAGATAAACTATACGACATCTTTCAAAAATTCCCGCGTATCTCAGCTAAATGCGGAAATGAACTTATAGGTAACAGTTTTAATGATGAATATGATGCTCTGCCGGACAAAATCTTTTCTGATACGTACTATGAATGTAAGTACAATGTTATTCAAATATCTACATTTATAGAACATCGAGCAAGATTGTCTATATTGAAAAATGCAATAGATTATAGAATATATGAAGAGCGCGGGGATACAAGCAAAACCGATGACATTTCAAAAAGATCAGATGGGAACTCTGAAATGTGGTCGTTAGCTTTACTACCTCAATCGTTCAAAGACGGGTTAAATATGATCTATAAGAATAAATATTTCAATAGATATCCTGTTTTCTGGCAATGGTTTATGTGGATATTTGGAGGTTTTATCTTAAAAGACTATGAGGAGAAGGAATATGAAATCTTATCTCAAAAAACAGGGATTCCTGTAGGTGAAATACCAAATGCGTTGGAATCTTATCAAACATTATTTCCTCTGAATGACGGATGGTTTAAGGATTTGTCTCCAAACTCGAATATGAAAGTGATGAAAATGTTTCCAGTTCCTTTTAGGGGGGTTGGTACACGCTACAGGAGATTACTTTATACCGAATCTGGGAAATTTGAAGATCTTGAACTCACTGGGACACATACATTAAATGATTTGATTAAATGGGATAATTTAACAGTGGAGGTGCTGAAAAATGACTAATAAGCTACTTCCGATAACGATTTAAAACCTCTCCGCCCCCACATCCCCATGACACCAAAATCACAGAAATGGATGCAACTGCCGCGCAACATCGCGATCGGGCACGGCGCGATCACCGACACCGCCAGAATGTGCACCGAACTCAAACTGGGCAAGCGCGCCCTTGTCGTAACAGGCAGAAAGACGCGAGAGATCGCTGGTGAAGCTGTATCAGACATCCTCAGCAATGACGGATTCGTAACAGACATCGCAATCGTCACAAACGCGGATCAGGAGAACATAGACAGCACAATAACCACGGCAGAGAGCGCCTCTTTCCTCGTTGGAGTTGGCGGCGGCACAGTGATCGATGTCGCGAAACTCGCATCGACGATGCTCGACATCCCGTTTCTGAGCGTGCCGACAGCAGCAGCGCACGACGGCATCGCATCGATGCGTGCATCGATCGCCCGGGATGGCGACACCGTGTCAGTTCCGGCACAGGCGCCGCTTGGGATTATTGCGGACACAGAGATCATCGCCCGTGCTCCGCATCGTTTCCTTGCATCGGGGTGCGGAGACCTCGTCTCGAACTACACGGCGGTTCTCGACTGGGAGCTTGCGCACCGGCTTCGGAATGCGCCGTACAGCGAGTATGCTGCCACACTGTCCCGGATGACTGCGCAGATCGTAATGGATGCGGCAGAGACGATCAAACCGGAACTTGAGGAATCTGCAAGACTTGTTATCAAAGCGCTTGTCTCAAGCGGCGTTGCGATGAGCATCGCTGGCTCATCCATGCCGGCATCCGGATCGGAGCATAAGTTCAGCCACGCACTGGACAGGATCGCGCCTGAGCCAGCCCTACACGGCGAACAGTGCGGTGTCGGAACGATCATGATGATGTACCTGCATGGCGGCAACTGGCAGCAGATCAGGGATGCACTGCGAACAGTCGGTGCGCCAACAACTGCTGCGGAACTCGGGATTCCGGACCGGTGCATCATCGAGGCGCTGGTTCATGCATCAGAGATCCGTCCCGAGCGCTACACGATTCTCGGGGCAGGGCTTACCGAGGATGCGGCAATGAACGTGGCGAGGATCACAGGGGTTGTTCGGTAGTATTATCTGGTAGTGTCCTAAATTTCAAGAATTCCCCCTGCAAGAACCTGTCATGCGCTCAATCTCCAGCCTGGAAGCATGGGCTTCGGCGATTAAATTCACGCTGTTCGTATCTTCGTGGAATTCATGAAAGTACTCCTGAAAGTCACAATACCTGCGGCATGAAACGCTTATCAACATTTACGGCTTAAGATATCCCATGAACGTCTTGATCGACAGGTCAGAGATCGCAGGCACGATCCCTGCGCCGCCATCCAAGAGCTACACCCACCGGGCGATCGCGATCGCATCGCTGTCGGTCGAGTCCGAGATCGCATACCCGCTGTTATCAGCAGACAC